>JAHIZU010000174.1 GCA_018814265.1 Candidatus Margulisiibacteriota bacterium
CTTTTTCATTTTTCTTCTACTCATTTTGATTTCCTCCTCGTTTATATTTATATTCTACCGCCCAAGAAGGAAACCCGCACCCATTTTACCTGTCCAAATTCTTCAGTCCATTATAGTGAACCCTTTTTTTTCAAAAAGGAAAATATCGGTAAAAATAATCTTTCCAGTTTTTATCATTGGGAAGGCATTTGGGCAAGAGCGCGGCGATAATTTTAGCTGTCTGATCGCTATTTAATTTACTTAACTCTTCAAGGAGTTTTTTTGGCCCCATTAATTATAAGATTTCCTCAAGCTTAACCTTGCCTTCATACAACGCCTTCCCCACAACGCACCCCTCAGCGCCTGTTTCTATTAATTTATCAATATCTTCTTTAACAGCGACACCGCCCGAGGCGATCACTGGCACGCCTACCTGGGAAATAAAATTATTGATGCCTTCGTAGTTTGGTCCGGTTAGCATGCCATCCCGGCTAATGTCAGTATAAATGAATCTTTTCACCCCGAGTTTAATGGCTTCTTGGGCCAGGGTAAGAGTATCTTTTTTAGTGATCTTGGTCCAACCGTTGGTAGCTGCTTTCCCGTCTTTGGAGTCAATGGCCACGGCAATATGGTCGTCAAATTCCTGGCAGAATCTTTCCAGGGTGTTGGGATTATTGACCGCGGTGGTGCCGAGAATAATTCTATCAATACCGTAATCGATCAAGGATTTGATCAATTCAAAGTTCCGGATGCCGCCGCCAACCTGGATGGGGATACTAATTTCTTTTGAAATGTTTTTGATGATCTCAATGTTTTTAGGAATGCCGGTCCTGGCGCCGTCAAGATCAATGATGTGGAGCCTTTTGCTACCTTGCGCTTCCCATTTCTTAGCGATTTCCAAAGGATCCTTGGCATAAATGGTCTCTGCATCGTAGCGGCCCTGTTTTAGCCGTACACAATTGCCGTTTAATAAGTCTATTGCCGGAATAACCTCAAAGTTCTTCATGTATATTTTTCCTTTTTAATGTGTAAGACTATCAGATTACCAGATTATCAGAGCTGGAATATCAGATTATTAGAGTCCCAGATTTATCTGATATTCTGTTCTTCCGATAATCCAGTTCTGGTCTTCTGATCTTCTGATAATCTTAAACAAAATATCTCTTACAACCAATTACGCACAAAGTTTCCCAAAGTTCTCGATTATTCTAAGACCAACTTCTCCGCTTTTCTCAGGATGAAACTGAATCCCATAAAGATTGTCCTTCCAGACCGCGGATACGAATTCTATCCCATAATCGGTCCTGGTGGCAACAATCATTTCATCTTTTGGTACCACATGATATGAATGGGCAAAGTAAACCATGCTGCCTTCTTCAATTCCCTCAAAGATCGGAGCCGGATGCTTATAGAGTAACCGATTCCAGCCCATATGAGGGATACTTTGGTTGTTCCAGGGAGTTCCGGCAAAGTTGAATTTCTTTACTTCGCCTGGCAAAATCCCCAAACCTTTTTGTTTCCCTTCTTCAGATGATTCAAATAGATGTTGTAAGCCCAGACAAATGCCCAGAAAGGGTTTGTTCAGCGCGATCGCTTCTTCAATGGCTGCTTCCAGGCCAAATTGCCGCAGTTCATTTAAGGCCGAGTCAAACGCGCCAACCCCTGGGAGAACGATTCCCTTGGCCCCGCGGATGGTTGCTTTGTCTTTGGTGATCTCCGCGGAAAAACCAAGCTTTTGAAACGCTTTCTGGACACTGCGCAGATTGCCAGAACCATAATCAATGATAGCTATAGACATATCCTCATCCGTTGGCGTTTAAGACGCCTCCTTCTCCATCGAAGATGGAGAAGGATATCTCGAATTCCAATAAAAGAAAATACCTTAATCCCCCTCTCCATCTCTGATGGAGAGGGGGAGGGGTCATAAGCGCTAGTGGGGGTGAGGATTATAGACATAGTGCGGCTGCTCCAAGCATGCCGGCGTCGCTCTTGAGTTTAGCCCTGACTATTTTTACCGATCGGGCAGGGAGGGTCAAAGCCAGCTGTTTAAACTCTTTTTTGGCCGGCAGCACCAGATGCTCCCACATGTTGGATAGGCCGCCGCCGACCACGATCAATTCCGGATTGAATATATTGGTCAGGTTGGCAAAACCAATTGCCAGATAATGAGCCATCTCTTTGATCGCTTTTTGGGCTTTTTTGTCACCCTGATGCGCTGCCAAATGAGCTGAGATAGCGTCCAGGCCGGTTTTATTCTTTAAAGCAGTGCCTGAGGCCAGGGATTCTAGATGGCCATAGTTGCCGCAGGCACATAGCGGACCATTAAGATCAATTATCATATGCCCGAATTCTCCGGCAGAACCGATCGCGCCGCGATAGACCTTTTTATCAATGATTATGCCGCCGCCAATGCCCGTTGATACCGTGATATAGAGAAAATGCTTGACGAATTTGCCAGCGCCAAACCAGGCTTCGGCCAGGGCCGCGCAGTTGGCGTC
>JAHIZU010000175.1 GCA_018814265.1 Candidatus Margulisiibacteriota bacterium
CGATGGCCCAGATCCCCTTGCGCGGATATTCGATCAGGCAGGCCCGGCGGTATTCGTCAGTGGTCTTTTGCATAAAGAGCACGTCATTGATCTGCTTGACCGCTGAGTAGATGCTTTTAACGATCGGCACGCGGTAAAGTATCTCTTCGCCCAGTTTAAAGATCGAAGCGCCGATGATATAGGTGGCGAAAAAACCAACGAAAAAGATCAAAAGAATGATAGCGATCAAGCCCAGTCCAGGGACGTGCCGGCCGATAATTATGGTCACGGCCTGGCCCAGGATACCATCAAGGAAATTGAACATGGTCATCAGCAGCCAGACAGTAACTATCAGGGGCAAAAGCGTGATCAGGCCGCGTAGAAAATATGAACTAATCTTTTGCCACATTATATTCCTCCTGAGACATGATTTTGGTGATTATAGCACCCGAATTTGCTTTTTTCAACCGGCATATGATATACTCTCTCCCAACTATAAACAGGAGGTGTTCGAGATGACCAGCGCCTATATTTTAATCGAGTCCTTACCTGGAAAAGCGATTGAGCTGACCAATGTTATCAAAGGGATCTCGGGAGTGAAAACTGTCCACCTGGTGACCGGCCCTTATGATGTTATTGCCTTTGTGGAAGCGCCAGATCTAAAGATCCTTGGTGAAATGATCGTCAAAAAGATCCAGGCTTCTGGCTGTGTGGCCAGGACCCTGACCTGTATCACTGTCGAGCAGTCGTAGCGTAGAGCAGGCGGTTGATCGCTGCCAGATAGGCCTTGGCTGAGGCGATGATGATGTCTGTGTCAGCCCCGTGGCCGACATAAATCTTATTTTTATCTTTAATCCTCACAGTGACTTCTCCCAGTGCGTCGGTGCCGCCGGTTATTGCCTGGATCGAATAATCAACCAGGCTGGCTTTAACCTTGGTTAGCTGCTTGATCGCGGAGTAAACTGCGTCAACCGGGCCGGCGCCATTGGCCGTCTTTTTAATTTCCTTGCCTTTATAGGTCAGCACAACTTTGGCTTCTGGCTTGAGCTTCATGCCTGACTTGAACTCAATGTTCACGATCTTATAGTCTTCCGGCACAACGTAGATCTCTTCAGCCACGATTGTCTCAAGGTCACGTTCGCCGACTTCTTTCTTCTTATCCGCAATTTCCAGGAATCGTTGATAGGCTTTTTCCAGCGCGTCCTTATCCAGCTCGTAGCCCAGGTCTTTGAGTTTTTTAGCGAGCGCGTGCCGTCCGGAATGTTTACCCATAACGATCTTTGACTCTGTCAGGCCAATATCCTTGGGATGCATGATCTCGTAAGTTTCCCGGGCCCGGAGCACGCCATGCTGGTGGATCCCGGCTTCGTGCGCAAAAGCATTGGCACCGACTATGGCTTTGTTGGGTTGAACCATCATGCCCGTGAGGTTGGAGACCAGTCTGCTGGCCTTATAGATCTCCTGGGTATTGATCTTTGTCTCGCAGCCAAAGAAATCTTTTCTGGTCTTAAGGTTCATAACGATCTCTTCCAGCGAAGCGTTGCCAGCGCGTTCGCCAATGCCGTTGATGGTGCATTCTACCTGGTCTGCGCCAGCTTTGACCGCGGCCAGGGAATTGGCAACAGCCAGTCCCAGGTCATTGTGAACGTGGACGCTGATAACCGCTTTCTTGGCCTTGATCTGCGGCACATTTTTAATTATGTTCTCGATCAGTTGGCCGAACTCCCAGGGAGAGGTATAACCAACTGTATCTGGAACGTTAACCGTCGAAGCGCCAGCGTCAATTACTGCGCCAATTATTTTATAAAGGAATTCCGGGTCAGAGCGTCCCGCGTCTTCTGGAGAGAATTCAATATCCGGGCAGAGGGAGCGGGCGTATTTGACCATGTCAACAGCGATCTTAAGCACCTGCTCGGGTTTCATGCTGAGCTTCTTTTCCATGTGAATGGGAGAAGTGGCAATAAAAGTGTGGATCCTGGGCCGGTCGCAGTATTGAACCGCTTCCCAGGCGCGCGCGATATCTTCTTTTTTAGTCCGAGCAAGTGAGCATATCTGCGGTCCTTTGACAGTTTGGGCAATGGCCTTGATCGCGTCAAAGTCGCCTTGAGAAGCGATCGCAAAACCAGCCTCGATCACATCAACATTGAGTTTAGCCAGCTGCCTGGCGATCTCAAGTTTTTCCTCAGGGTTCAGTGAAGCCCCGGGGCACTGTTCGCCGTCTCTAAGTGTTGTATCGAATATTTTAATAGTTCTGGTCATAATAATTCACTAAGTGAGGACTTATTGTAACACTAAGCGGGTTTGAATTTCAATCGCTAGCTTCCGCTGACCGTCATATCGTGGATCAAGAGAGTGGGAGAGCCCACATCTTCAATAAACTTGAGATCAGAGCCAACTGCCTCAACCTGCTTTAACATCTCGATCAAATTGCCGGAAATGGTAATTCCGCGCACTGGATAAGTCTTCTGGCCGTTTTCAATCATAATTCCTGCCGCGCCAACAGAAAAATTACCGGAGATCGGGTTAACTGTGTGCATGCCCATGACCCGGGTAACATATAAGCCTTTTTTCAATGATTTAATTATTTTGTCTGGATGATCTTTGCCAGCCGGAATATACAAGTTTGTTGTGCCGATCCCCGGCAAACCCTTAAAAGAGCCGCGCACCGCGTTGCCCGTCGAATTTACCTGGCCTTTGTTGGCAGCGTAAGTGTTATAGAGAAAAGTCAGCAGCTTGCCGTCGGCAATAAGTTTTTTTTCTTGCGTTGGCACGCCTTCGCCATCAAACGGGGCGGTTGATAAACCGTTCTCCAGCCGGCCGTTATCAATTACGGTTAAAACATTTGCCCCGACCAGCTGGCCAAGCTTGTCAGCGAACATGGACTTGCCTTTTTGCACCGCGTCAGCTGATAGGGCAGCGACCAGGGCGGATAAAATATCCGTGCCAACATGCGGGGCAATGACCAGCGCTAGCTTTTGGCTCTTGAGCGATTTAGCGCCTAAGAGTTCAGTTGCCCGCTGCGCTGCTTCCTGTCCCACAGTTTCAGGATCAAAATCAGCCAGCTTTTTAACAAAGCTTAAGCCAAAGCCGGCTTCCATGCCGTGGTCATGGCCGGCGATCATCTGGGCAAAGCCGCCGCAGAGATTGCTCTTATATTTGGCATCGACGCCGTTAGAGTTAACGACCCAGACTTCGCCTTCACCTTCGCTAAATTGGACTCTTTCTGTTTTCTTAACTCTCTGGTCAGCCTGGTAAGCGCTTTCTTCCATCTGCAGGGCCAGTTGAATTTTTTCCTTGATCAAAGTTTTCCCAATAGTTGGATCAAACAGATCAAGCCCCTGCACTACGGCACTACTAACTACGGTACTACGTGGTAAAGAATGGAACTCATCCGCCTCAGAACTCTGGGCGTTATTGATTGCTTGGTCGATAGTATCTGCAAGCACGGCTTCATCGAATTCAGATGTGTAAGCAAAGCCAAGTTTTTTGTTTTTTATTACGCGAATGCCGCAACCGATGTCAGCGATCTCTTTGATTGTTTCGATTTTTCCATCCAGGACATCAATGGACAGCGATCGGTTTGAGGATAAATAAACCTCGGCTTGATCAACAGCTTTGGCCTGAATTTTTTTTAGAATTTCTTTTGGATCGATCTTCATTGCGCCTGAACCGCGGTGATCGCCACCACATTGACAATGTCGTCGATAGAGCAGCCGCGCGACAGGTCATTGACCGGCTTGGCCACACCCTGGAAGATCGGGCCAAAGGCGTGGGCATGCGCTAAGCGCTCGGTGAGTTTATAGCCAATATTGCCGGCGTCCAGATCAGGAAAGATCAGCACATTGGCATAGCCAGCAACCGGGCTTCTGGGAGCTTTGCGCTGGGCGACCTTGGATACCAGCGCCGCGTCAAGCTGCAGCTCGCCGTCGATCGCCAGATCCGGCCGCTTTTGCTGAGCCAGCTCTGTTGCCTTAACAACTTTGTCCACATCTGGATGAACAGCTGAGGTTTTGGTAGAAAAAGACAGCATGGCAACTCTGGGCTCTTTGTTGATCAATTTCTTATATGACTCGGCGGTCTGGATGGCGATATCTGACAGCTGTTCGGAAGTAGGATTGGGGACCACGCCGCAATCGGCAAACAGGAGAATGCCGTCTTCGACAAAAGTCCTTTCATCCAGGAGCATGACAAAGAAGCTTGAGATGATCGATTGGCCTGGCGCTTTGCCAATGCAGTTCACTGTGGCCAGTATTGTATCAGCTGTAAAATGGGTCGCGCCGGAGACCATGCCGTCAGCCTCGCCCTGGGATACCATCATAGCGGCAAAGTAGGGATAGTCGTCCATCAATAAATTCCTGGCTTTTTCAATGGTCATGCCTTTGTGAGCGCGGGTATCTTTTAGTATCTGGGTGTATTTATCCAGTTTGGGATGCTGGCGGGGCGTTATGATCCTGGCTCCGGAAATATCAATATCGTTTTCAGCGGCGGTTTTTGTGATCTCAGCTTCATTGCCGACCAGGATAATGCTGGCCAGTTTGCTTTTGTTGATCATTTCCGCTGCCTTAAGCACCCGGATATCAGAGGCTTCCGGCAGGGCGATGGTCTTATTCAGCCTTTTTGCTTTGTGCCAAATTTCGTGTATGAAATCCATGCTGTTTTTATCCTACATCCGGGAGAGTAAAACGTCAAGTTCCCGCTGGCTGTTGATCATTTTCTCCGAAAGCAGCGGCAGGAATTTTGTCCAGACCTGGAAGGTCAATTCAACATCACCCATGGCTCGATGGCGGTTAGCGACTTTTAAGCCAAAGTGTTGCGCTACCGTGTGCAATTTGTGATTGGCCAGTTCGGGCAAAAGATGGCGGGCGAGTTTGACCGTGCAGATCACACTATTGTTGATCGCGGGCTGGTTGGTGCGGCGCAGCATTTCCCTGATAAAAGAAATATCAAAAACAGCGTTATGGGCGATCAGGGGCATTTGGCCAACGAATTGAATGAACTTGGGCAGGACTTGCTCAACAGCCGGGCTGTCTTTGACCATTTCATCATCAATACTGGTGAGGCGCGTGATCTCAGCGGAGATAGGGGCCCTGGGCTTGATCAGGGAGCTGAACATGTCGGTGACTTCGGAGCCTTTGACCTTTAAAGCCCCGATCTCGGTGATCTCGTTGATCGTTGGCTCAAGTCCGGTGGTCTCAAGATCAAAGACTACGCACTCAAGTTTATCAATGGTGTCGCCGCGGGCGCGGGCGAGGAACCTGTATTCTTTTTCCAGTTCTTTGTACTGCTCGTCTTTTAGCAGGTCAGCGATCATATTTCTTTGAGTTCATACTTTCTAAAACCCAGGCCGATCTTTTCAGCGTGTTTTAATTGTACGCTCCAATCAACATTCGGCCAGAGTTCTCTGAATTTATCGTTTGATTTAATTCGACCGTCTGTTTTATTTACCATATCAACGCATGCCTGGTCAAGTGCGACTGGATCAAAAGAGGCCAGGATACCGACGTCAGGAATAATTGGTTCCGAGTTAAAATCATAGCAGTCGCAATTCTCTGAAACATCGGTGATGAAGTTGATGTAAGCGGTTTTGTTTTTGAGTTTAGTGGCAACGCCAGCTGCATACTCTGCCATTTTTTCCTGGACTGAATCAGAAGAACCGACCCAGCATGATTCAATGTTCTCTTTTTTACGGCAGTTTGGTTTTGCTTTGCAGTTGTCGCAATCCGAATGTTGTTCCAGTTTGTCCGCGCGGGAAGCCAATCCCATTCCGAGATTTTTTATCGCGCCGCCAAAACCGGTCAATTCATGGCCTTTAAAATGGCTGATAGCGATCAGCGCGTCAGTTTTGACCACATGATCAAGCCCGTCGAGCCCATCAGCAATCAAAACATGAGCCCCGGTTTTGCCGGCAGTGTAGCCGTGGTCAAAGGCGGTCTGGAGGTGGTCCAGGGTGTTGCTGCGCGAACCTTTATATAATGTGTTGGAGTCCAGCCAAAAGGGTTTGGCTTTTAATGCTTTGACTTTTTTAACAACAGGTTTGGCGCGATCTGATTTTACGTACGCATTGTTCCCGCGCTCGCCAAAATGGATCTTAAGCGCGACAAAGTCATCTTTGGCGATATTTTTTCCAAGTTGAGCCGCGTCAAACAGCTTAGCAACCTGGTCTGGGTCCTTGGTGAAGAAAACTTGTGACATTTTTTTCTATGGCTCGGAGCCTGAGAATGAACTTCTCGGCTCCTC
>JAHIZU010000176.1 GCA_018814265.1 Candidatus Margulisiibacteriota bacterium
CGAATCCCGCCAGGCCCATTTTAGAAAGTAGAACGTAGAGCGTGGAACGTAGGAGGAACAACTATTCCTACGTTCTATTTTCTGCTCTTTATGCTCTACGTTCTTTTGATCTCACCGGTTTTAACCGACTTAATCAAACCGCTGGTCATCTTTCCGATTTCATTCGCCAAGTCATACAAATAATTGTACTTTTCGTTAGTTATATAATTCAATTTCCAACATGCCTGGATCAATGGTACACATTCCAGCAGAGAACCTCTGGCAGTATTATAATACTGTCTCTTTTCTTTCCCATGCATTCGGCCTTGTCCCTCAGCAATATTCAGTGGTATCGACATGGCTGCGCGGCGGAGCTGATCCTTGATATTCCTGTCCCTTAATAAACCATTAAGCGCGTAAACTGAAACTAAGAACTGCATGGCTTTCTTATAGACTTCCAGACCCTCAAACAAAAATGGCATTAACCTCACCTCCGGAAAACATGTAGCAATCTTATTGCCAGGTTGCCGGCAGCTGGAAATAGGCAAGTGGGGATGATAAAGTGTCGAAATTACGACACTTTTTTTGGTACAATAGGGGATAGATAGTAGAACGTAGATCGTAGAACGTAGAGCGTAGGTGCTATATGGAATGCGACAAATCAAAAAATTTGAAAGAGTGTAATTGCGCCTTTGGGCTTTGGTCAAACATTGAGACTTGTCTAATCGGCTAAAATTTTATATAATTACCCAATCGTCTGATGAAGAAGAATATTAACCAACTTAGAATACTTATCCTGCTGGCCATCGTGGCCTTTTCCGTTTATGTTATCATGCAGCTGCCGATTACCCTGGGGCTTGATCTGCAGGGCGGGACCCGCTTAGTATTAGAAGGGCAGCCAACTGACAAGGTGCCTTTGTCTGATGATGCCATGGCTGGCGCAGTCGCGGTTATTCGCAACCGCATTGACGCATTAGGTGTGTCCGAGCCGATCATCCAGCGTAAGGGTAAAGATCAGATCGTGGTTGAACTGCCCGGGGTAAAGGACCCTGAACGCGCGATCAAGCTCATTGGTGATACGGCAAATTTAGAATTTGTTGAGGCTGAGTGGGCTCCGGCTGACGAATCAAAATTGACACCGATAAAAGTCAAGGAATTCTATGGAGAGGAAGCTTACCTGGATAAGGTAAAACTCTTCAGGAATGGCGAGGTGGTCAGCGAAAAACCGATCATACTAAAGAAGGTTGTTTTAACTGGCGGGCTCTTGAAGGGGGCTTGGCCAGGAGTAGATGAATTCGGGAATCCGGTAGTTGATATTGAGTTCAATTCCGAAGGCGCCAAGACCTTTGCTGAAGTGACCGGCCGTGCCGTTGGCAGGCCGATCGCTATTTTGCTGGATAAAAAGATTATTTCTGCCCCAAATGTGCGTGAGCCGATCCCCTCAGGCAAGGCTCAGATCTCCGGGGATTTCTCTATTGAGGAGGTTCAGGACTTTGTCATTAAATTAAAGGCAGGCGCGCTGCCGATACCTGTTAAACCCATTGAGACCCGCATTGTTGGCCCTACCCTGGGAAAAGACTCAATTAATAGGAGTAAGGTCGCGGGGCTGATCGGATTTGCGATCATTGCCGCCTTTATGGTCCTTTATTACCGGCTGCCGGGCTTTTTGGCCGATATCGCGATGGGGATATACATTGTTGTCCTGCTCGCTGCTCTTTCGCTGCTCCATGCGACTCTGACCCTGCCTGGCATTGCCGGTATGCTGCTGTCGATCGGCATGGCTGTAGACGCTAATATCATTATCTTTGAGCGGTTAAAGGAAGAGCTGCGCCTGAAGAAAACTATCAGGCTGGCAATTGATACCAGTTTTAAACGGGCCTTTTCCGCGATCGTTGACTCAAACGTTACCACGATTATTGCCGCGGCAACCCTTTTCTTTGTGGGGACCGGGACAATCAAGGGATTTGCGGTGGTCCTGACCGTAGGTATCGCGGCTTCAATGTTTACCGCGATCGTGATCACCAGGATGTTAATGAGTATAATGGTCGACAGCAAGATACTCTCAAGTTCAGAAACGAAAATGGTGTATAAATAATGTTTGATTTTGTTGGCCAAAGAAAATATTGGTTTATGTTGTCGGCCTTGCTGCTGACTTTAGCCGTGGGCTCTTTGATCTATAATGGGACTGTCCGCGGCAAGGCGATGAATTTTGGCATTGATTTTACCGGCGGGACCATGATCAGTTTAAGATTCCCTGGCCAGGTCTCTGAGCGAGA
>JAHIZU010000177.1 GCA_018814265.1 Candidatus Margulisiibacteriota bacterium
ACGCTAAAGACCGAACATGTGTACTTTTGCTCTTTCAAAACCAGGGAGGAAGCAAAACGATCGCTATTCGATTATATTGAAGTGTATTATAATCGGGAAAGGAGGCACTCATCGATAAATTATATGTCGCCGGATCAGTTTGAAAAAATGGCTATGTCGGTTTAAGGGCGTGTCCATTTTTTCGGGGGAACATCAGAGATAAAATTATAAGAATTCGAGATTTACTGCTTTCAGCCTTACCCCCCTCTTCCCATTTTCTAAAAAAGTGAAATTTTTGCTGCTTATTAACGATATATATATGTAGAGGAGTATGACTCCCGAGGTGAATAAAAAATGCAACAAGCTGCTAGAGTCTCAATAAGACCAACTTTTTACCGCGGGGCCATGACCAGGCCACAGCCTAGCGATAGACGTAGCCAGCTTTCCCGCACACTCACTGCACCTACCATTAATAGATGGCAGCTTTTGCCCACTTTTGTTAACCAGGCCTTGGACGCAGCCAGACTAACAGCTGTATTTGAAATTTCTCAATCACTGATGAAGGCTCAAGGCACAACTGTCAAAACACCCGGCGATGCACTCGATGCTGTTCTTGATAGGACATATGAGGGAGTTACTACCCTTTTCCCTAATGCTGAAGTTGCCATAGAACTCAGAGCGGGCATCTTAGATCGAGAATTAAATGACAATAGTTTTCCCATCTTGTCCCAAAATGGCAGCTCGGGTCTGGTCTCGCAGATCACAAGAGAGCCCGTGTCTGTTGAAGACGTTTCCCGCAGCATGATGGGGCTACCTCTTTTAGATAGCAGACAAAACCTGTTAGGTATGATTGTTGTTTCTCTTGGTCGAGAAAGAAACTCTAGCGACGCAACCGTTGCAGAACAGTTAAGACAAACAGCCTCAATGGTCATCGAAAGAACAGTAGAAAGAGAACAACTGATCCAGACTTCTACCATCGACGGATTAACCGGCTTAAATAATCGAAGGTCCTTTGATGATCGAATTAAGATAGAAACTGGGGAGAGAAAGCGCAAGTTAAGAGATGGCAAGGAAGCGCCTACACCCTTGTCCCTATTAATGATCGACCTAGATCACTTCACAAGAATTAATACTAATTTTGGCCACCCAGGCGGCGACAGCGTTTTAAAAGAATTCGGCGCTTTATTGCGCCAGATTCCCCGCCCCGGTGACAGTTCCTTCCGTTATGGCGGAGAGGAGTTTGCAGTGATCGCACGAAATACCGATGCCAAAGGAGCATACGCGTTGGCTAACCGGATCGTGCGGACTGTCAGAAACCATAAATTTACGACTAGAGATGGCAAGCATGTCCCGGTTACTGTCAGTATTGGAATTTCAACTTGGAACAATGGGCAAAATTCACCTGAATGGATTGAAGCAGCAGACAAACGGCTTTACCTGGCCAAGAATGAAGGCCGAGACCAAGCCAGATAACAATCTTTATTTTAGAGTGAAATTTCTTCAAAACCCTCACGAGATATATGTGAGGGTTTTATTATGACCAGAGTTTATCCTGGACCGTTTACTGCTCCAAAAAGAAATTTAAATGGCCTGCAAAGCAGCAGCCTAATACTCGGACCAGGCTGCAGCTTAAGAGACAGGCTCTCCTTCCTCACCCGCAGCAAACAAACCTTAACCACTTGCCAAAACCTGCGTGAACTGCAAGCCAGGACATTGGAACAGGGCTTTAAAAATTTTCACTTTACGGGAAAATCCGTGGTTTTTGTCGGGGTTCTTGGGGCTGACAAATTTACCGCGCTGACGATTCCCGAGACCCTTCCTCCTTTCCCTCAAAATGCCAGCAGATATATAGGCGCTGGTTTTCCCAAAACATTCCCTCTGCAACATGATCTGGTTCAGCAGGCAATTCAAACAAAACAAATTATTAAAGGAGCATCCGCAGACAACGAATATCTCGCGGTGCCGCTGGTCAGTGAGTCCAGAGATGAAGTTTTTGGGGCCATGCTTATTTCCAACCGCTACAGCGAAGGAAGAATAAAGTTTACAAATGATGATATTGTTGTTGCCAGATCGTTTGCGGAAATGATTTCCTCAGCAATCCCCCCGCTTCTAGTCGGTTAAAATCCACAATTTGAAAAGGAAACCTGCGAATAAACTTCGCGGTTTCCTTTTTTTTATTTAAGAGAAATTGGAAGCCGCGACGCTCCTCGACTTCGCTCGGTGCTGCCCTGAGCTTGCCGAAGGGTTCAGTCGCAGACTTCCAATAAGCACACTTTTTAGAACTCCAAATCCTTCTTGACCTTCTGTTATCCCCAGTGTTATTATTACCCCAAGGGATGAGAAATAAATGAAAAAAATTTTGATCCTGCTTTTCTTGGTTTCTCTGGCATTTTCAGCGTTTGCCGCGTGGACTGAACAAGCTATCACCCCGTCCCCCTCAGAATTATATGATATCGCCGGCTCAACAACTGCGACTATCTGCGCTGTAGGAGACAGCGGAGCGGTTTACAAGACCACTAACTACGGAACAACCTGGACCAGCATCACCTCCGCAACCATTGGCGCAACAGCCCTCCGGGGAGTAAGTATTTTTGGCAACTCCCTTTGGGCGGCCGGAGGAACCAAGACTTTTGTTTCCACTGATTGGGGCGCTTTCTGGACAGAGAAAATCGGAGGAGCCCTCCCTACCACAGCAATTCTCGGCATTGATTTCGGCAGTGCCAATAACGGGGTAGCGGTCGGCCTGTCCGGGACAAGCGCGGCAGTTTCTTATACTTCAAACGCTGGAACCACCTGGGTAAGCTCAACTCCTGGAGGAGTTGGCACAACACTTTACGCGGCACATTTTATTGACGCGAATACAGTTTGGATCGTTGGCAATGGCGGTGATATCTATAAATCCGCTGATGGCGGACAAAATTGGACGCAAAAAGCAGCGGGATTAACTGCCAATGATCTAAGGGATGTTTATTTTGTCGATGCAAATAATGGATTCATAGTCGGGTCCAATCAAACCTTTTTGTATACCACTGATGGCGGGGAAAACTGGTCTAAAGAAACTTTAGGGTATTCATCCAATATCGGGGTGTTTGCACTTGATGCCAATACGGTTTGGATCGTTGGTCAGCATACTGTTCCAAGCAACACCGGCAAAATCGCAAAACTGACAAAATCTGGAAGCATCTGGTCTTCCAGCGAAGAGCTTTCGGTGAGCAGCGAGATTTATAACGGCATATATTTTTCTGATGCGGATAACGGGTGGACCGTCGGGGAATTACCAGGCACACCCAGTATTGGCAAGGTTTACTCCAGCATCACTCCCCTTGCGATAACCTCGGTAGTGCAAAAAAACAGACCAAGCCAGGCAAAGGCGCCGCAAGGTTTTAGCGGCGACCTGACAATCGCAGGCAACAATTTTCAGGTCGGCCCTTGGACTCCAGGCCTGGTTTCTTTTTCCGGCAGCGGCATCACGGTTAATTCCGTCACCCGGGGATCATTGACTGTAAACATCAGCGTTGCCGCTTCTGCCGCAACTACTTCCCGGGATATCACGATCACTAACATTGACGGCACCTCTGACACCTTAACCAGCGCCTTTGCTGTGACTGCTCTACCCACCATAACTTCTGTTTATCCCCCGGCCTTAACCCAGGGAACAACCTCTGATCTGGCAATTAGCGGCACTGGATTCCAAGCAGGCATAGCCACCGCAGAGGTAGTTTTCTCATTGCCCGGAATTACTGTTAACTCACTTGTGGTTAACGGCGACAACAGCCTGTCCGTTAATGTCACAATAGCCAGTGGGGCAGCAGCCGGCACCGGCAACATCACTGTAACCAACCCGGACGGAGGGAGCGCAACCGGCTCAAGCATTTTCAGCATTTCCCCCTTTGGTGTAACCCCGCCAAGCATCACATCTCTCAGCCCCGGCTCCGGCGAGCAGGGTCAGACTTATAATGTGACCATAAGCGGCTCAAATTTCCATGCTAACCCAACAGTTATTTTTGGCAACGGTGGGGTCACTGTTAACACTGTTGCTTTTAACAGCGCCAGCAGTCTTACCGCAAACATAAGCATCTCTGCGGCTGCTACAACCGGCGCGCGCACCGTGACTGTCAGAAACACGGATGACAGCGGCATTGGCAGCTTGGCCAACGCTTTTCGAGTCAAAGCGCCCGGCACTCTTGATCCAAATATAATCTCCATTACTCCGGGGTTCGGCTACGCCGGCGGCACTAAATTCTTTTTAACTGGCGAGGCTTTTCAAGATGGCGCAACTGTCTCCTTTACCCCGTCTGCCAGCGCGACAAGCATTGCTCCTTTTAGCACTGATAATATTGTTGTCAATTCTGTTGAATTTGTAAGCGCTACCAGCTTAAGGATTGACGCGACTATTTCTTCGACCACTGCGACCGGACTATGGAACGTAAATGTGATCAACCCTGACGGCGGAGGTGACACCCTGGGCGGAGGCTTTGAAGTCATGGCTCTGGCACCGACCGGGCAAATTGTCGACGGCCAGATCCTGGCCAATCCTAATCCATATCGCGGGACTGGCCAGCTAAAGATCCAGTGGGTATCAAGCGGGCCGGATGTGGTGGAAATAAAATGTTATACCCCAGACGGTTTTCAGCTCTTGACCAATCCGCCCACAATTACCGTCACGCCTGGCTATAACACAGTTGCCTTTAACCGGCCGGACTTCTGGCAATTTGATAACGGCATGAAGTTATTCCTGATCAAAAGCACAACCCAAAATATAATTGCCGGAAAAGTAAAAGTCATGGTGGTAAACACACCATAAGCAAAAATGAATAAACTGGCGCTTTTTATAATTTTAACCTTGGTTTTGGGCTTTACCTGTTCAGATCTGGCCCAAGCGGCATCTGACCCCATGCGTCTTGCTACTGGCGCCCGGCCGCTGGGAATGGGCAAAGCCTTTGTGGGGCTGGCAGATGATGTGGGCTCGGTTTTCCTGAACCCGGCAGGATTAGCCAACCTGGATTGCTGGCAGGCGACCTCCATGTCAGGAAAATTTTTGGATGATTTTAACTATTTATCTTTTTCCGGAGTTTATCCCACTACCGCGGGCAACCTGGGAATTGCCTATGTAAATTCCACCATTGGCGGCGCCCTGCCCACAACCATTGAAGCCAGCTCAGACCCGGATGATCCAATATATATTGTAGATATTTCTCAAGATCAGATGAGCTACTCTAACGGCTTGCTGATACTTTCTTATGCGGATAAGTTAGCGCGATTATTGGACCTGCCATTACTTTCAGCAATAGGAAACCGTTTCCCCGGATTAAAAGGAGTTAATTTCGGCGCCAACTTTAAACTGTTTAATGTTTCTCTTACCGGCGACCGCATCTCCAACTCCGAAGGATCAGCCACTGGAACCGAGCTGGATATCGGTTTGCAGGGAAAACCCCTGCCCTGGTTATCTTTGGGCAGCAATATCCAGAATGCCCTGCCTTTCTCCCTGGGCGGCAAACTCCGCTATGATTCCGGCTGGGAGGAGTCTTTTCCAGCGGTGGCAAAGCTCGGCCTAGCGGCCAATATCTTGGGCCCGGAAAATGCCTTGCGCAGACTTGGCAATCATAAAGTAGATTTTCTGGCGGATGTGGATTATGAGATCAGCCGCGCGAACCTGGTTCCCGCGCTCTGGCATCTGGGTCTGGAGTGGCAGCCTATTGCCCTGATCGCGATCAGGGCTGGCATTGATCAGGAGATGTCCGGCCCGACCGAAGTGGTAAACAATTTCACATCTGGAGCCGGTGTTAACTACGGCAATTTCCGTTTTGATTACGCCTACCATACTTTCGCTGACGCGCCGGGGATCAACAATCATTTCTTTTCGCTCTCCTACGGCATTGCCCCGGTCAAGAAAATAAAAGATCGCCTGGTTGCTTCGCCTGACAAACTCATCACTACCGATACTATCGTTACGGTTAAAGGGACAGCGGTTGATCCGCAGATCACCCAGGTAAAAGCCAACGGCCTTAAGGTAGATATGGATCCCCGCGGGGAGTTTCGGACCAGAGCCTCTCTAAAGGTTGGAAAAAATACTGTAAGAGTTGAAGGTTTTGATCAAAAAGACAAACTGGTGGATTGGGACAATCTACGTGTCTTAAGATTAATCACCTATCCTGACGTTGCCAAAGATTACTGGGCCTCAGAACAGATCAGCTATATCGGCACGCTGGGCATTATCAAGGGTTATCCGGACGGCAAATTCAAACCCAATGGCAGTATTACCCGCGCCGAGCTTGCGGCTCTTCTAATCAGGACCAAAATGGGCGGCGATGCAAACGTGCCACCTGCTAAAGAACAGGTCTTTGCCGATGTTCCTCTAAGTCACTGGGCTGCCAAGTACATAAATCTTGCGGCCGAGCTAGGCATTGTAAAAGGCTATCCGGATAAAACCTTTAAGCCTTCAGGCGACGTCACCCGCGCTGAAGGCCTGGCCATGATCGCCCGCTTTGGCGGTGTAAAGCAGATACTCTACACTGACATATTTATTGATGTCAAAGGAACCCACTGGGCCGCGACGATCATCTCGGGCGCTTATCAGGAAGGCATGCTTATTCACTTCAAAGACAAGCCTTTTGGACCTAGTAGAAAACTAACGCGGGCAGAATCAGTGGAAATGCTCTATCGCAGCCAACCAGTGACAATCCTTATTACTGACCTCCTGGATTTTGAAAAAGGTTATTAGGGGATAACAGTAAGCTTGCCTCTTCCAAGTATCTTTCTGGTGTTATGATCCAATATGGGATAAGAATAAATTCCTACTCCAGTCTTATATCCTCGAGCATCAATTAAATCCCAGGAAATGACATTTCTGCCAACAGTGCCCCCAATTCCTCCTTTTGGAAAACTGAATTTCTTTACCACTTGGCCATCAGCGCTCACTATGATCATATCTATATCTGCGCTTTTGCTCAGCGTATACTGCACATCAACTTTTTTATTGGTTTTTAAGCTGACCGGGCTGGGAAAGCTGATGGGCTGGTCATATATTCTCAACTCACCAGTGGGAACAAGGACTGTTAAAACCTCGGAAGCTTCTCCAGCAGGATCAGTTACCTTAATCGTTATGTTTTGTTTTCCGGACGGCAGTTTTACTCCCGCGGCGGAGGAATCATAGGCAAAATCAACTTCTGTCAGCGCGCCTGAAGCTCCGGCAGACTTAACAACTTGTGAAGCCTTTACGCTGTAAGCCTTGCCAGCAAGAATTATCCTAAGTGTTTCCGGCTGGCTCAGGTCCAAACCAACAGACGAGGTAACCCTGGCTGAGATCCTGGGCTGCTCAGCAACAACAAAATCTCTCCC
>JAHIZU010000178.1 GCA_018814265.1 Candidatus Margulisiibacteriota bacterium
ATTGATTATATTTGGTCTGATGTTTCTAGTAGTGTCCTGCGGCAGGATGCAGCTGCCGTATTTTGCCGGGGTAAGTGTTGATGACAAATTTACCCGCTTCCCGGTTGATCTGGCCCGGCTGTTTTATGATGATGACCCTGCTTATTATGCCAGCGCTTTGCTAAACCTGACTTCAGGCACAATGTTTATCAGCCCGTTTTCGCGGCATGTTAGCGGGGCCCATCCTGAAGGTTATGGTAAATGGTATATGCGTTCCAATGACCGGGCCATGGAAGTTTATCTGCCGATCCAGGCAATATTGTTTTCTAACAAGATCGGCCTGTCAGATGCGACAGCTGAAACCACTGTAACTTATGAAGGCAACAGTGTCTATGTTGATCTTGATGTTAACTTTCAAGTCAATCAATATGTTTGGATTAATTTTGATCATATAGAACTATTGGTTTCCCTAAAGGCAGCTGTGGATAGCAGTGAAGACGGATATGTGATCCTGCCAGCAGGAACTCATGTTGGTTATATTCTTCCAACAAATTACAATAGCAGCGGCTCAACCGGCACTATGGATTTTCAGGTTACAGATTCCCGCGTGAATCAGGGAGTAGCAGGGGATCCTTCTTATCATATGAATCGCTGGAGCTACCCATTACCTTATTTTAGTGATGCTGTGCAGTCAGATATAACCACCCGCTATGCCGCGCTTTATAACCGCCTGGCTGTGCTAGGGCGGTCGCCTGAATCAAAACTGGACAGCCCTTTGGATATTAATATTGTGAACAGTCCTTGGGGGGTCTGGTATTATAAATCCGGTGATCTAACGGCTACAGATGACTACTATTTATATTTTCTGGGCATTATTGCTTTTTTAAAGCATCCGGAAGAGACCAATGCTGAGACTTTTTTGTATGATCCAAGAAACACGACTCAAGAGGTGGCAATCCCTTCTGGCCTTGAAGGATTTTTTGGTTATTCCTCGGGCACCATCCCTGCGAAATATTCGTTTTTAACATCTCATACGACTTGGAGCGTCTTTTTAGTTTCCGGGAACGCAGATGCGGGGGTTTATCAGATCTATAAAGATATGACTAACAGCCGCTATATGAAATTTGCGTTTGTGGAAAATGACAGCAGTGATAAATGGGATGATGAAGTTAAGATTGAGTTTTTTACTACATCTTCTGAGGCCAGTGGGGCGTTCCAAACGCCTTTGACCTATAAGAGAGATCCTTCAAGTTAGCTTTCCAGATTAATTTTCTTGTACTAGCTTAGGGACTGTCGCGTTCATGTCTCGTTTATGGCGCGTTTAATTTTGGATTGTTTTATCCTTGACACTGTAGTCAAAGTTGACTACAATTGTAGTCAAGATTAAAGATGGATATTCTAGAGATTGCCCGATCTAAACTAAGAAAAGAGCTTCTAAGCTATTACTTCACAAATCCTGGAAGTCGATGTTATTTGCGCGAACTGGAAAGAATTTTGGGATTTCCTGTGGGAAATATCCGCCGGGAACTGACCAAATTAGAAAAAATCAGGCTTTTTACTTCTGAGAAAGTTGGCAACCTGGTTTATTATTTCTTAAACAAAAAATGCCCGCTTTATAATGAAATAAAGAATATAGTGCTTAAAACAGCAGGGTTGGGGGATGTTTTTAAAAAGAAACTGAAAAAGATTAAGGGGATCAAATTCGCGTTCATTTACGGATCTTTTGCCAAAGGTGAAGAAATCAAGACCAGTGATATTGATTTCATGATCATAGGCGATATTAAACAGGATAAATTAGTTGCAGCGCTGCATGAAGTTGAGGACAAGATTGGCAGAACGATCAATTATGTTTCCTTTTCTCAAAAAGAAGTGGTAGATAGAATCAAGAGAAAAAATCACTTTATTTTGAATGTATTCAAAAGCAAAAGAATAATGATTTTTGGGAATGAAAATGAGTTACAAATCTTTAGAAAATAAAAACTTAATATCCCCTTTTAAGGCTCCGCTCGAACAAATAGAAAAAGAAATGAAGCTTGCGCGGAGAGATCTTAAAGTCGCCCAAAAGAACCTTAAAGAGGATTATGATTGGGCTTTTGCGATTGCTTATAATGCTGTTCTGCAAG
>JAHIZU010000179.1 GCA_018814265.1 Candidatus Margulisiibacteriota bacterium
CCACCCAGGTGCTGACCTGGCCAATGGCGCCCAAACCTGCTAACAAAGCCATGATCGGCACCAGCCAGGACACATTGAATTTGGCAAAGAAAACCTTGAACGCTTCCATGATGCCGGCAGTTAAACTGATCTGCGCATGGGGCACAACCGCACCAACAGCAAAACCGCCTAAGATATTGATCACAATTAAAAGCAGACCAGCAAAAAAGATCGCAATGGGATAATTTTTTTGCGGATTATCTACCTCAGCAGCATGGGAAGCAGAAGCCTCGATCCCGGCGTAAATAAAAAATACTCCAGCCAGCAAGGCAACATTCCCAATTTTGCTAAAGTCAGGAATAAGATTGCTGGCGGTCAAAGCCAGATCCATTTGGATTGGATTGCCGCCGAAAAGATACATCAGGCCAAAGATAATGATCGCTGCGCCTGGAATAAAAACACCGCCAATCAAACAAACCGTACTGATGATGCCGGAAGTCTTCATCCCGCGCATGTTTAAAAGGGTCAGCGCCCAGTAAACCAGTATAATAATCGCTAAAACAAAAAATTTATTGTCCGCCAGAGCCGGGTTAATGGCAAAGGATAAAGACCCTGCTACAAAAGAAAGAATCATGATCATGCCAAAGACCATCTGCACCCATTGCATCCAGATGGCTAAAAACCCAATGCGGTCGCCAAAAGCCTGCTTGACCCAAACGTAAACCCCTCCCCTTTGCGGCCAGCCTGTAGCAAGTTCTGCAGAAACTAAAGCTGTGGGCATAAGAAAAGCCAGCACTGCAACCAAACATAAGAAAATCATTTGCAAGCCGGTCTCTGCCAGGATGGGAATGTTCCGCACGCTGACTGTAAAAGCTGCAGTAATCATAACCAGGGTGAAAACATTTATTTTGTGACCAGATGCGGGTTTATTATTCATGCTGACCTCCCTCGGACTGAGTTTGTCGAAGTCCTTTTTCCATTAGGCAAAGCTGAAAATATTCCGCTGCCAATAACTACGGCAGCGCCAACAACTGTTAGCAATCCCGGGGTCTGATGCCAGACCACCCAATCCACAATACCGGAAAATACTACCACCATATAGATAAATGGCGCAATGGTTGTGGCTGATGCGAATTTTAGTGACATCACAAAAAACACCTGAAACACCGCATATAAAATACCAGATACAATTAAATAAATCCAGAGTATACCTAAGGGCGTTTGCCAGTTTGGGATGGACCAGAGTCCAGTAACTAAGATAGTAATTGTAAAGAGATAAAACAAAATAATTTGAATAGTTTCCTTCTTCTCATCAAGCCGGCCAACTAGAATAGTGGTTATCGCAGACATTAAGCCGGCTGCTAAAGCGATCAGATCGCCGGAACGGAGAAAACCACGGCCTGGATTAAGCACTAAGGTAACGCCAACAAAACCGATCATAACACTGATCCAGACTCTTAAAGTGATCTTTTTTCTAAAAAATATCAGCGCTAAAAGCGGGATAAAAAACGGCGTGGTGTTTTGCAGCAAAACCGCGTTAACCAATGGCACTAATTTAACTGCCACGAAAAATAAATAAAAGGAAAGCAGGCCGAGTAGTGCCCGGCTAACAACTAATAGCTTATTCTTTGGCAGCCAATCGCCGTTGATTGCCTTAAGCAGCCAGGGCAGCAAAATTACTAAAGCGAAGATATTTTGAAAAAAGATTATTTCCTGGACAGGCAAATCAGACAGAGAACAGGCCTTAACAAAGCCGGACATAATGGCATAGGCCAAGAAAGCAGCAATGATAAAAAATATTCCAACTAAGGGTTTTTGGTCAGCCATCTTTGTTGTTCGTATTATACCGCAACAACTTGCATAAATACACGGGTTTGCTAGAACGTTTGCGTAAATTTAAGATGGGCTCAAAGAAATATTAAGAGCATTAAAATAGGAGGAATAAGAGGAATAGGTGAGATAAGCGCCCCTCCTATTCCGCCTATTGCGCTTTTTACACTTATTGCGCCTATTACACTTTTACCTCTTATTCCTCCTATTCCCCATTTGACAGAAAAAGTTTGAGATTTAATTTTTGAACTTTAAGTTTAAAAAGCCCTAACGTCCAGCTTGATGAAATGGCGTGCCGCCAGTGCCTCTAAAGTCTTCTGGATCAAGATTTTCGTTCTGCCTGTCTGCTTCTGCGGCCGCTTCCCGAAGGTTATACTCTTTATTCCTGGCGTAGTACCCGGCTTTAACTTCTTCTATGCTTTCTAACTTTGCCGCATCGTAGCCTAACCCCTCATCTTTAAGCAACTCGTGAAGCAGTCTGATGTCCTCGAACCCGCTTGAGTCAATTTTTCCAAGTCTGGCCAAGACCTTGTCGATCACTTGTCTTTTTTCCGCTGTATTTAACAACTCAACCAGATCCTCCCGCTGGTATATGTTACTGTTGGCCATAAAAGCAACCTTTTCATCAGAGGGGAAGGTCATAAATACTTCTGCTCTTTCTGCTTTTCTTAAATTATTAAAAGTAACTCTGATATCATCAATGGCTGTTAGGGGCGAAGTAATAAAGCTCCTTCTGCCTGCTTCAGTGGCCAGGTCAACGATCTCGATCCCGCCTGTTCCTGCGGCAGACAAACTTTTTCCCGCTGAATTGATAAATTCTGCAACCGCTGCCGCATCTCTCTTGTCAGAAATTATTATCCTCTCAATTTTTAAGGCGCCAAGCTGGGCAGCTAATATTGCGGTCCATTCCAATGTTTGGCCATAGAGAGAAACGTGGGCATATTCCAGTTTTTCTGAATCAACATAAAGTTTTCGACCATCAGCTAATTGCGGTGTAATCCTTTGCAGCTCTCGCTTTCTTAACCAATGAAAGGGTCTTGTGGAAAACAATTTACCCGCGAATCTTGCTGGTCGACTGGCCATTTGCCTGCTGTTTGTTACTATTAATGCTGGCATAATTGATCACCTCACTGCTTTTTCGCAGGTTTCTTTGGAAAATTTCATATATTTTGCTTTTTTCTAATCTTATGGTAAGGAATACAAGAAGGTTTTATTCTGCTGGCAGTAATATTTTTACTATCTTGTGCTCCGCAGCATGAGGTAATTCATCGCCATAAAAATCCAGCTCGATCTTATTATCCCTGGTAACCGATACTCCCTGAGTTAGAATGGTCTTGGCCTTTTCAGAATTATCAAAGTAATTCCTGACAATAAAATCCTTCCGCGTCCAACTGATGCGCTTTATCCTTGGGTCAGAGGCAAGATCCCCCTGGTAAAAAGAAATTGCTTTGAATTTTCCATTAACCTGCTGGATCACGATCGGATGCGTGCCAAAATAATCAGCGCCAGTCTCACCCCAGGCGGTTACGATCATCCTGCCCCCAACAACTTCCCCCTGCTCCAGCCTAAGTCGCCGGGGATAATTAACACTGGCCGGAACCAGAGGCGAGAACCGGTAAATAAGCTCTGCTGCCTTATAAACCGCGATCAAACTCGCCGGATCCTCCCCCTCCTTTGCCTCTAAACCATACAACACCAGCCCATTGCCCAGGGAGCGGGTAAAAAGAGTATTGTAACCAGGGATTACCGGCGTTCCTTTAGAATTTAATAAGAAGGAAAGGATGATGATGAGCGCGCAGCCCAGGATCACGATGATTAAGAAGGGCTTTTTCATACACAGAATTCTACACCTCAACTGCACTCAGTGTAAAGCGAGGACTATTTACTCACACTAAACTGGTCTAACAGCGCCCCATTCTCATCCAAAACACTAACAGTTAAAACATCCCCTTCAATATCAAAACGGGCAAAGTGAAAGGCCTGGGCAGAAGCAGCAAGATAAGCTGCGTTGGCGTCCGGAGGATTAAGCGCCGCGCCGCCGCCGCCAAGGGTCAAATACTGTCTGCCATCCGGTGGGCTGACCCGCGCATAAAAATGCTGATGGCCCTGGATAACTACCTGCACCCCGTTCTGCGCAAAAACCGGACAAAGCTCCTGCTGAATTGTAGTGTTATTGCCATGATAGCCCTCTTGGGTTGAGGCGGTCCAGGCAGGCTCGTGAAAAACAACAAACTTCCAGGGTTTGGCAGTTGCCAGCAGATCAGCTTCGATCCAGTTATACTGCGCTGAACTTTCAATAGTATAGGACTTATTATTTGAATACTGATCGATCACCGTAAAATGCGCTGGCCCGTAATCAAAGGAATAATATGACTCGCCGGTCTCTGCATAATAAGGATACGGCCAATATTTGCGCGCCAATAATCCGGGCTGGTCCTCATGCAGATAACTAGCTGAATAGCCCTCATGATTACCCAAGGCAATCATTACTGGGAATTGGGCTAGAAAATCAAGCGTGCTGGTATATTCTCGATTGAAAAAATATTCATCCCATTGATTTTCATCTAAACCATAAAAAGTCAGATCTCCGCCATGCAGACAAAAAGTCTGCCGGTCGTCAGGCAGGGCTCTCATATCGATAAGTAAACGAGCCAACAAACCGTCCTGGGCAATTGGGCCATCACGATTATCGCCGTAAGCGTAAAAAGTAAGGTTCGTTGCGGCTGCCAATGGCGCTGTCATGAACGAACCGGTAGCTGACTCATTAGCCACTGTAACCTGGTAATAGGTCCGGCTTTGCGGTGTTAGTCCTTCGATCGTAAAGGTGTAGAGGTTGGCGCTGTCACCCCAAACAACTGACCGGTTGGTATAAGTAGTTGAACTGCCCCAGTCGATATAGGCATGTTGTGTCTGGCCGGTTGTTTGCCAAGCCACGGTCATACTGGTATTGTCGTTGGTGTAAAGCAAGTATGGTCTTTTTTGAAATTGATCGGTCGGTATAATGACCGCTTCTTCGCAGCCAGTTATGGCTAACGCGGCCAGGAGGATCAGCAGCGCGGTTATTATTCTTTTCATTAAGCTAATTTTAGCATATCCCGGGCTCTATCAGATCTTCTTATATTTAGCCAGCTCTTCTTCACTCATCCCAAAATAGTGCCCTATTTCGTGCTGGAGCACGTTAGTGATAAGTTCGGGCAGTCTTTCCTTTGGGAATTTTTCCAGGGCTTTTTTATAGATAATGATCATATCCGGCAGGACGTTACGGTAGGCAGGACCTCTTTGAGGCAGAGCGACGCCGCGATACTGGCCCAGGATCAGGTGGTGGTCCTTGTCGAAAACGACCTGGTCAGGATTAACTTCAATGGTAATGTTTTCCATCATATCCCGAAATTTTTGAGGAATGTCCTTTAAAGCTTGCTCAACGTATTTTTCAAAATCTTTTATGTCCAATGATCGTCCTTTATTTAAAGGCTTGTCGCAGTCGCGCTCAAGATATCAGATTGTACCCGAGGGTTGCCGCCGTAATAATACATGCGGTATGAGCCGTCGGGCAGCAGGATAACGTCCGGGTCCCCTACTATATTACCTTCTTCACTTGTTTCCGGCTGAATGGCGCGTCCGGTCACGGTCCAGGCAAGGCCATCTGTTGAAGTTGCTTTATAGATATCCATTGGTTCCGGCCCGCTGGTGGTGCGCGGCGCAGCAAAGAACATAATGATATTGTTGCTGGCATCGAGGATCAAATCAGGGTCCATGCAGTTATCAGTAAAGCCGGTCAAGGTTTTGACTTCCCAGCTTAAGCCGTCGGTTGAAATCGCGCCTTTGAGGCTATTGGGACCATTCCAGTCATAGACAAAGACCATGAGATAATTATTACTACTGATCTTAAGCGCAGCCTGAACATCGGCAAGCTGGTCATAGGACGCAGTGTAATTAATGCGCACGCCAGCATCTTTAATCCAGGTATAGCCTTCATCAGTTGAGGTTGCGCTCATCACGCGATGTTTCCCATCCGCGGCATTGGCAGTATAGTACATGCGGTAGAAGGTCCCTTCGTCAATAATATCCGGGTCCTTGGCCATGTCAGCGTCATAATCTGATCCAGTTCCTCTAGCCACTCGAGTTCCTGCTTCGGCGGTAAAGATCAAACCATCGGTTGAGATGGAGCTGGAGATCCCATCGGCTCCAGGATAATACATCCGATACCTGCCGTCATTTAATCTGATGGTACAGGTTGAGACATTATTAACAACCCGAATGCCGCTCTCTTTGGTCCAGTTAGTTAGGATAGGAACATCAAAGATATCGCTTGAGCTGGTGGTGGTTAGGCTGCAGCCTGCGGCCAACAAAATAAGCATTAGAAGCAGAAAGCTGATTTTCATATTAGGATTATAATGCAAATCGCTGGCGCAAGCCAGTCTTAAGATACCTGTCGTAATCTCAACAGGGGTTAGGGAATTAGGGGTTAGGGATTAGGTGACCTTACCCCCAAAAACTGGACCACTTGCCTGCCTGCCGGCAGGCAGGCAATTAGAATTTAGTCGGATAAACTAATGCTAGGGGGTGCG
>JAHIZU010000180.1 GCA_018814265.1 Candidatus Margulisiibacteriota bacterium
GCATTCCAGATCAGGTAGCGGCTGGTGCCCGCGTCTTTACAAGCCTGGATCTGGGCTTCAATATACTTTGGCCCAAAGTTAGGCGACCTGAGATTGAATCCCTGCAGCCACGGCACCACTGCGACTGATTCCCCGGAGAGCAGGTCCAGCGCTCTTTTCACTCCAGTGTAGATAAAATGATAGGGTTCTGACCCAGGATTGGCGTAGCCGTCATAGCCGGAATGAAAATGGGACGGGTAAAACATTGGCGAGATAACATCAATGTACTTGGCCATTTGTTTGAGGTCTTGCCCTAGATTAGCACTGTCGTTTTGACCCTGCCAGGCTGTTACCCCAAAAATATCCACTGCCAATGAAACATTATACTTACTTAAACGATGACGAGTGTCCCTTAAAAAAGTGTTGATACAGTCTATCTTGCTCATGCCTGGTTTTTCAAAAGGATAAACTGCCAGATGGGATTTTCTTTCCGCTGGGAAGCGAATGTAATCAAATTGGATCTCGTCAGCGCCGGACATTGCAGCACGCTCCGCGACCAATTCATTGAATAGCCTGACCTCATCCGAATATGGGTCAGCCCACTTTCCACCTTTAAGATCACGGTAAAGCTCGCCATTGGGCATTTTAACACCCAGGTCCGGCCGAGTTAGAACCAGATGATCATCTTTAAACACCACCAGCCGCACACTGACAATAAAGCCCTCGGCATGCAGCTCCTCAGTCAACTTTGATAACCAAGGATCTGGCTCAATGCGGGACATAAAGTTGAGCTTCTTCTCTTTGGCCAGCTTGAGCAGCGGCTGACTTATAACATGCTTAGCGTCAACAACAATTGTATTCAAGCCGCTTTTCCTGGCTTGTTCCTTAATGTGGGCAAAACGGGTCGACGTCAAGCTCATATAGTACGTAACATACAGCCCTCGGTCAGCCATCCGCTTGGTCCGCGTGCCTGCCCCCTGCTGTTCCTCGTTGAAATTAAGGGACAGGGCCAGAAAAAACACCGGCACCAGGATAAAAGTTGTTGTGGTTTTGATCAGACCCTTTAACATGTTCACTATTATATCATGTTTGACGTGATTTTGATTTTGTGAGAGAATTACGCCGGAGGTAGCAATTATGGCTAAACATATGGTCATGGTCGTTGATGATGAAGTTGATGTAGCCAATTCTATTGCCAATACCATCAAAGACACGGACCGCTACGATGTCATTACTGCCTATTCCGCTAAGGAAGCACTGGAGCATTTAAAAAAGAACAAGGTCATGATGGGCCTGGGCGGCAATCGCATCGGGCTGATCCTGCTGGACATCAAGATGCCCGAGATGGACGGCCTGCAGCTGCTGACCAAGATCCGCCACGACTTTGGCGAAGATATCGGCATTTCCATGCTCACCGCCTGGGAAGACGAGGAAAAATGGGATCGCGCCACTTCCGGTTTTGTCGTTAATTACATCAAGAAGCCTTTTAAATCGGAAGAATTGATCACCACCCTCGATGACTTTTTCTCCGGGGAAGAAGGCCAGATGGTGCTCAAGACTTTTGAAAAACACATTAGCAAAAGAGAAGAATTCAATCAGAAAGATTGATGCCAGCGCTGACAGACCTGCCCCCAACTAAAACAGGATCTTAAAAGTCGTTCCTTTGCCCTCTTCGCTCTTGACCCTGATATCTCCGCCGTGTTCCCTGATTATGCGATAAGCGATCGACAGTCCCAGGCCAACCCCCTCATGCCGGCTGGAAAAAAACGGGTCAAAGATCTTTTCCATTATTTGGGGCGGAATGCCATTGCCAGTGTCTGTTACTTCCGCCACGGCCCGGCCTTCATCAATATAGGTCCTGATCGTCAGGGTTCCGCCTTCGGGCATGGCTTGGATCGCGTTCTGGAACAGATTAACAAAAATCTCTTCCAGCTCGATCTTGTCTCCCTTGATCAAAGGGACCAGCTCCAGGTCCTTTTTCAAGTTAACCGCGCTGATCGCGACTAACTGCAGGGAGGAAATAATGGCTTCATTTAAATCAACCTCTTCTTCCTGGCGGGGTTTTTCCTTGGCCATGCGCAGCATGCGCTGGATTATCGCGGCGATACGGTCAACATGCCTCAAAACAAGATCGCGGTGATTTTTAAGATAGGCCAGATCTCTTTCCCGACTGGGCAACCTGTCGGTTTCGGAGCGGATAACTGTCAGCGGGTTGCGGATCTCATGCGTCACCCCGGCGGTAAGTGTTCCCAGAGAAGCCAGGCGCTGGGAACGTGACAACTGCCTTTCAGCAACTTCCAGTTCCGCCCTGATCTTTTCATAGGAGCGCGTATGATCCAGGGTGATTGCTGCCTGACTGGCCAGGACCATTAAAAGCTGAATATCATCATCCGTATAGTGGTCTTCAGAAAGCTTCCTGCCTAGAACGAAAATAGCGATCAAGCGGTCTTCCAGCAAACAGGGTACCACAAGTTCCCTCTTAGGATCATGCGGAAATAGCACCGGCGCCCGGGTTAATATCAACTGCTTGACCAACTGGTCATCAATTCTGATCTCTTCACCGCTTTGTTTTGCCGAAGCCGTCTCTTCATCAAAGACCACGTAACGCTTCGAGGTTGCCTCCGCGCGGCTAAAATTCTCAGGCAAAAATATGCGTGGATTGGAGATCTCAACCACATCATGAAAGGTTCTGTACAGGATCTGGAGAATCGAAGCCAGGGAAAGCTTTTCCCCTACTTTCATGCTGGCTTCAGATAATTCTTTGTAATAGTCATATTTGCCGTGTAAAAAAAGCTTGTCAGATGTTGTTTGGATGAAAAGCCGGATACGCTGATGGATCTGGCCGACCAGAATACCGTAAAGCACGGTGATAGCAATAAAGGTGAACGTTATGCTTGTGGAGATGTAGGTCCAATGAAGCCAAACAAGGCCTAAATAAATCAAGCCAAGAAACAGAACCGCAATTACTTCGGCCACCGTCCGGCTGATGATAACAGAAATATCCATCAGGCGCGATTTTGTAATAGCGTAAGAGATAAAGCCAACAGTAATAACCGTAGAAAAGGGGCCGACCCCGGCCAAAAGCGAATAACCAAACAAGGGCAAAACTAAATTGGTAATCACCGGAAATATAAAACCCAAAAAGAAGCCCAATAAAACATAAACGATCTGCCGCCTATTCAGGCCCCGATAGGCATAATATCTTTCGATCAATCTAGAAAAAGCAAAAACCAGAAAGCCCAAAAAATAAACAACAAACAGAGCGAAGGCTGGCCCGGGAATAAAAACGAAACCTTCTTTCAGCCTCAGGATGTCTTTTATGATTAAATCCGTAAAAGATATCAGCGCAAAAAAGGTTGCCACACAAAACCAGGCAATCATTTGGTATCTTTTTGGAACAACATCTTCTTTTGGAAAAACAGAAAAGAAATATATAAATGGTATAGGAATATAAGCATAAACACCGGCTGCGATCTTGCTCCACAACAAGGCTTCAGCAGGCGTATTGGCTAAACCATAAAATAATATAAGCATCGCCCATAAAGCCGTGAGCAGGGCGGTTGCAGCATAAGAGAGGTTGATCTTGTTTTTCCAATCTTTTAACAATACAAACATTCCCAGGGATAAATTGCCGAATATGGCATAAAAGGGAAAAACATATTTAACATCCTGTGTCAGCAGAATAAAAGCCGTTCCTGCAAGAACAATCGTTAATAACAATAAAAGAATAGAAGTCTCTCCTTTTTATCTATATGCGAATTATAGGAATAATCTTAAACGGAGTCAAATGAAGTATTTGTTATTCTGAGGTGTAGCGGCCTGTGCGATGAATAGAAAAAGTTCCCCGGGTCAGTATTCTATCCTGTCCCGGCAAATAAAATTCTCCCTTCTCTGGATCAAGTTTTAATGCGCTTCGGTCCGGCCACATGGCTCTTACCTCGGTTAACATGTGCGGTAAATCCAGCAGAGATTCATCTTTGGTTGGAAAACCAAAACTAATGCGAGCGGCATGGTAATCTTGATCCCCAGGTAATGCCGCACATCCAGCTCGGCCCTTTCTCGCATGCTTCATGGCGTGCTCAAGTGCCTCCATCTGAGAGGCTCTTAGCAAAGTATACAAATAGGGGTGGGCACAAAATTGACCGGGCCTTGAATCAACTCCATAAAAAACCTCCAGGGCTTTTAGCACAAACCCAGGAGGAATATTTCTCCCGCCATCATCTTTGAGGCTGAAACTGATAACCGGTCCACGCGGAACAACATCCAAATTCGCTTCTCCCAAGACCCTGAGGCCTGGAACATTCAAGATATTTGCCATGACGAGACGAGTTAGGCGTTCTTCCTCTTTCTCTATTTCAACCATCCCTGCCCGCGCTAATGTTAAGGCCGCCTTGCCTAATGAAACCTGGGCAATATATGCCGGGGTTCCCGGCTCAAAATTATAGGGCGGTCCAGCATAAAAAATATCCTGTAAAGTAACCCCGGTTATAGTTCCTCCCGCAGGTATCAGGGAGGGTCCTTCAAAAAAGTCTTTGGGCCCAACAATTGCTCCGCTACCATCCCTGGCATACATCTTGTGGCCTGACACTGCCAGAAAGACTCTGCCGGGCAAAACGCTCAAGTCAAGTTGCATTGAAGTGGCGCCTTGAGCATGATCAATAAAAACTAAAGTATTATAGCGCGCTGCAATATTGGCTATCTCTGTGATTTGATTCTTATATCCGGTTACATTGGATGAGGATTCAACGCAGAGAACTGGATGATGATTTCGAGAATATGATTTAAGCTTAATTTCAAGATCATTTAAATCGTAGGTGCCATCGGGTTTCAAACGGAAATAATCATAATGATCTGTTTCCCGGGCGGGCAGCATTGTCGAATGATGAGCCGCGGGAGAGATAAGAAAAAAACTTTGTGGGTCTCTGGCAGCGACCCTGGTCAAGACAGACATTCCTTGACTGGTGTTTTGAACAAAGATTACAACATGCTCAGCAGGATTATATCCAAAAAATTCCCCGATTGCTTCACGCGCTTCTTCAAGCGCCATTGTCATAATTTCAGCGTTGGGCCCTGCCCCTCTGCCAATATTTTCTCTATACCAAGTTTCTAAACTGACCGCCGCATCCTGCACAGGCACTAGTAACGGCTTGGTTGCAGCATAGTTCAAGCCAATGTGTGGCACAACACCTTTTGCCTTCCCATTTCTAGGACTATAAACTTTGACCGTCGTTCCTGATCCCAAGGCCAGGTATTTCAGAAGCTCCATTGTTAAGGGCTGACTATTAGCATAGGCCTTTAAGGCTCTTCGTGTATCCCTACAACTAGGATTAAGTCCATATTGTCTTGCTAAAGATTTAGCCCTAGAACCAAAAATCATTATTTTATCACCTATTAATAAATTCGAACGCAGGCTGCCCCCTGGGAAGATTGCATTCTAAATATGTTTCGGCCTATAAACAAAGAAATTTCAGTGAGTTTACAAATAAAATGGATTAGTAACTGCCCCCTCCGGGGTCAAGGCTGAGGCTAACATGTAACAGATAGCAGTAAACTATTTATGAGTGTTAATGCCCAGTAGATTGTAAAGCGGACAATAACCGAGTAACCCCGTTACAATCAACCACAACGCAGCAAAGAGCAAAATTACAACAAAGATAAGATGAAGTGGCAGATAAAAAGCAAAAAACAGAACTATGCCGCCAATCAGCATCTTTACAAATCGATCAAAAATATTTTCATTCTTCTTTATCTCCATGTCCATTCCTCCCAATCTGCCGATTTAAGAAAATTATATTCCGGAAAATGGAGAAAGTAAAGAGGAAATGATGATAATTTGAATTTCAATAGTTTAGCTGCGCTGGTCAAGGGATATTTTTATAGATCCTGGCAGTAAGGTCGATATTCTCAAAGCGCTCGGAAGAGTGAAGGCCAACTTTGCCGTTTATCTCCTTTTCCCGCAACCAGGCGTTCCAGCGGTAAAGCGAATCATCCAGCAGGTCTTTTTTGTAGCGGCTGTCAGCATCCAGATCAAAGGTAAGGTAATAAACGCTCTCGCCTGATAACCCTCCCCGTTCAAGGGTTTCCTCTGACAATATCCTGCCGGGGCGATCCCGAAAATGGAAACGCAGGACATCGGGATTAAAGTGTTTCAAATTGAGAATAGTTCCGAACCTGGCGGCCTCCGGCACGTTTGTTTTAAAATAATCAAGAACATCAACCATGTTTTGCCCGGTCCTTTCCGGCAGATAAAGACCATAGATCCTGGGCAAAGAGATCAGCGACGGCAACATCAAAACCAGGACCAGCAGCCAGGCCAGTTTCTTATCTCGCCGCCAGAAACGTTCCAGCCAGTGAAAGAAAACCGCGGAAAAGATCATAAATATAAATGGCACAATAATGTAGATGATCTGGGGCGCTTTGGTAGAAATTATCAGGGTAGCCAGCAGCAAAACTGTCCAGACAAAAACATAGAGCTTTTTTAAGCCCTCAAAGTGCCTGGCCACAAAAGGCACGAACAGGGACAGCAGCAGAAAAATGCCGATCCAGGGAGAAAAGGAGATTTGTTCAACAATCACCCTGGGATAATAGACTAAGCTTTCCAGCCAGCCCGGGCCCTGGCCCATTCCAGAACGCAGGATCACATCAAGCAGCAGCGCCACTCGCCTGGAAAAATTAAAGGAAAACCAGCCCGCAGCCAGCACCAGTAAAACACCCAGGACTATAAGTTTTTTGTAAGCCCACCAGATAAACGGCACAGCGACCTTTTCCCCTTTTTTGCTGAGCCGGCGCGCTGCCAGGGTCAAAGGACCAAGTTTGACCAGGGTGACTACCAAAAACGAGGGCAGCATCAAAAAGGCATAAACATAATTCGTATATAAGGACAAGCCGAGAATAAACGCTAAAGTCACATAATATAAAACTTCCCGGTGCTCCTCACAAACCAAATACATATATGTTGCCGAGAGAAAAAGCAGCATCCCCAAGCTCTCGATCATATTCTCCGAGGCAAACCGCAACATCAGCGGAGAGGTTAACATTAAAACCGCAGTAAGCGCGCCGACTTTCCAGCCCAACCTTTCACAAAATTTGTTTGCCAAAAGATAGGCCAGGACCACAGACAAGAGAAATAAGATCAAGC
>JAHIZU010000181.1 GCA_018814265.1 Candidatus Margulisiibacteriota bacterium
TCCTTTGCTCCAAGAATGAGTTCTTTGACGAATTCTTATCACCCTCATTTGCTGATGCCTTAAGGTCCTTGAATACCTATTCCACAATCCAGCTGCTTTAACAGCTTCTGACCTTACCCCCAAAAACTGGACCACTTGCCTGCCTGCCGGCAGGCAGGCAATTAGAATTTAGTCCGATAAACTAATGCTAGGGGGTGCGTAAATGAGGGGTAAAAGGTATACAGAAGAACAGATCATTGGTGCGCTGAAGGAAGCGGATGCGGGAACACCCATTCCCGATCTGTGCCGCAAGTATGGGATCCACCAAACAACTTTGTACAACTGGAAGGCAAAGTATGGCGGATTGTCTGTTAGTGAAGCCAGGCGGTTAAAGACTTTGGATGATGAGAATCGGCGGCTCAAAAGCATTGTCGCCGATCAGACGCTCGATATTCAGGCGCTCAAGGCGGTTGTCTCAAAAAACTTCTAACGCCCGAGGCAAAGAAACAAGCCGTGAAATATCTCACTGGCAGCTTTGGGCGGAGTATAAGGCGGGCCTGCAAGCTGGTTAGCTTGTCGAAGTCCGTATTTTGCTACAAGCGCAGGTCAAAAGAAGTTACTGATGATCTCATACGGCAAAGGATGAAAGAGATCGCTCAGCAGAGAACCCGCTTTGGCTGTCCCAGGATCCATGTCTTGTTAAAAAGAGAAGGCTTAGTGAGAAACCACAAAAAGACGGAACGAATTTACGGGGAGGAGAAGTTGTCATTACGACGGAAGAACAAGCGAAAAAGAGTTGCAGGATTGAGGCTGGATTTGCCAAAGCCAGAGAAGCCAAACCATGTCTGGTGCATGGATTTCGTATCGGATACGGCATTGAGCAATCGCAAACTCAAGGCGCTGCCGATCGTTGATGTGTATACCAAAAAGTGTCACAGGATCGAGGTCGATACTTCGATTAATGGGGTTAGGGTCTGTCGGGTGCTGGACGAGGTTGGAGAACAAGAAGGTTTACCAGAAGTGATCATGGTTGATAATGGCCCGGAATTTGCCGGCAAGGCTTTGGATGAATGGGCATACCGTAAGGGAATCAAGTTGCAGTTTATCCGTCCTGGTAAGCCGGTAGAAAATGCCTATATTGAGAGCTTCAACGGGCGGCTCCGGGACGAATGCCTGAACGAACATTGGTTCATAAACCTAGGGCATGCTAGGCAGATCATTGAAGAGTGGAGAATGGATTACAATCAAGTCAGGCCTCATAGCTCACTGGGAAATTTAACGCCGGATGAGTTCATCCGAAAGGAGGCGGAAACTGGCTCTTGCAGCCAGATTTACTCTAATTCATAATGGTCCTAACAATGGGGTAAGGTCAGTTACCAGAAAAATTAACATTTCAAAATAGTAATAACCCTTAACATTTCAAAATAGTAACATCAACATCCCCTACTCCATTGACAGCAAAAGTCACTGATGCGACAATACCCTATGTCCAGATCAAGATCAAAAAAAGCCGAATTAACTTCTTTACCCAACATTGGGCCCCAGATAGCCGCAAAACTCAAGCAGGTCGGCATCAAGACCAAAAAAGATTTCCTGGCAGAGGATCCTTTTGAAGTTTTTCACCAGCTGCACAAAAAAGTCGACCCTACTCTTTGCCGCTGCGCTTTGGCTGCAATTGTCGGCGCCAAACTCGGCGCGCCCTGGGAATCGATAACCAAGGACTCAGCCCGCGAATATGAACGTAGATACCCGCATCATAAATGGGGACCGTGTTAAAGGCAGACCCTCTTGGTCCTGTCGTGATTCCGACACCTTTGGGCTCAGTTCCTTCGTAGAACCCCTGATTTTCACCTGGTAATAGAATTGCTGCTATACAATAAACTCTAAATCCTAAATACTAAACTCTAAACAAATTCAAAATTCAGATTTCCAAAATCCTAAACATTATTATATTATCATTTTGGCCCTTTGAATTTTTGGTTTTGGATTTGTTTAGAATTTAGAGTTTAGTGCTTAGAATTTAAAACTTTGGTGCTTAGAATTTAGCCTTTAATGCTTCTTCCTCACTCACCAGATAATAGCTCCCTACATAAAGCAAGGCGCTTGATACCATCAAGCGCCTTATGCTTATTATTTAACTAACCGTGACTTAGAAGCGATCGAAATTTCTTCGCTCGCCGCCGCGTCCGCCGCCGCTGTCTGATCTCGGCTTGGCTTCATTGACTGTCAGTTCGCGGTCGCCCCATTTTTGGCCGCTCATGGCTGCAATGGCTTTTTCAGCGTCAGCGTCTTCCATATCAACAAATCCGAATCCTCTGGACTTGCCAGAGAACTTATCGTTAACTATCCTGGCTGACTTAACATTGCCGAACTCGGAAAATTTCTGTTCCAGTTCTTCATTAGTGGCAGACCAGGGTAAATTACCTACAAATATGCTTTTCATATATCTATACTCCTTCGATGGATTTTTCTGCGATCAATGGAATGTGAGGCCACATGAGGCATCAACACGACTAAGAGGCAGTCTCTTAAGATCTCAACCATTAACTTCGACATTTTACATTGATATTATAGCAGGTTTATGTCGCAGTGTAAAGGGGTCGAATCAAATCATCTAAAATCTAACCATAAGCCGGATCGTTAAATCATTAAAAACCTAACCCAAATCCGGCATGGGAAAAGAGTTTTTGCGACTGCGTCA
>JAHIZU010000182.1 GCA_018814265.1 Candidatus Margulisiibacteriota bacterium
AGAAGAAATCCTGGAACTTTACCTTAACCAGGTTTATTTGGGACATAACGCCTACGGCATTGAGTCCGCGGCAAATCTTTATTTTGGCAAACCAGCGGCAGACCTTGACCTGGCTGAATCAGCCATTTTGGCTGGTTTGATCCGCGGCCCTGAGCTTTATTCGCCCTACCGCAATTTTAATGGTGCCAAGCTGCGGCAGATCTTTGTTTTGAACAAGCTGCTGGAACACCGCCTGGCAGATGAGCGGGAAGCTAAACTGGCCTCGATCAAAAGCCTGGAATTTTCACCTAAGAACCTAAAGAGGTTCGGCGAGGTTGCGCCCTATTTTATCAGCTATGTACTCCAACAATTGATCGACCGTTATGGAGAAGACATGGTTTATCACGGGGGTTTGAAGGTTTTCACTACCCTGGATACGACCAAGCAATCCGTAGCCGAAGAGGTCATCACCAAGTTCGTGTCCGAAGAAGGGGAAAAATATAATTTTTCGCAAGCCGCGCTGGTCTCAATTGACCCGCGGACCGGCTACGTTAATGCCATGGTCGGCGGCGTAGATTTCTTTGAAAGCAAATTTAATCGTGTCACCCAGGCCAAACGCCAGCCAGGATCTGCTTTTAAACCATTTGTTTATGCCACAGCCATGGAACAAGGCATTTCCCCAGGCACCATAATCGATGATAGCCCAACAACTTTCAATGTTTATCCCAACGAATGGAACCCGGACGGAACCTGGGAACCAAAAAATTTCGATAAAAAATTCAAAGGGGCAGTAACACTGCGCTACGCGCTGGAGAAATCGCTGAACATCCCGTCGGTAAAATTGCTGGAACGCGTGGGCATTTCCTCAGCCATTAACCTGGCCCGCCGCATGGGCATTACCAGCCATCTGGAACCAGGCTTAGCCCTGACCCTGGGAGTCTCCGAGCTTTCTTTGCTTGAGCTTACCTCGGCCTACGGCGTCTTTGCCAATTCCGGTATCCGGGTCGAACCAACAGCTGTCACAAGAATTGACAACCGGGATGGAGTTACCATTTTTAAGCATACCATTACAGAAAAACGGGCGCTGGACACCAACATCGCCGCAGTAATGATAGACCTAATGAAAGGGGTTATTGCCCGCGGCACAGGCGTGCGGGCCCAGCTCTCCAGACCGGCAGCCGCCAAAACTGGTACGACCGAAGAATTCCGGGATGCCTGGTTCATCGGCTTTGTCCCCCAGCTGGTAACAGGTGTTTGGGTTGGCAATGATGACAACTCTTCCATGAAAGGCGTGGCCGAAGTCGCGGTTTGCCCCAGGATCTGGAAACAATATAACAAAGAAGTTTTGCAGGATGAACCGATCCTGGATTTTCCCCGGCCCGAAGGCCTGGTCAAGGTCAAGATCTGCCAGGCTTCCAGTAAACTCGCTGGCCCCTACTGCCCGATCGAAGATCAACGCTGGGTGACCCTTTGGAAAAAAGACGTGCCAAAAGAATCCTGCGACAAACATCAAGCAGGCGATGAGATCTACGAGTTTGAAGTTGATGATGAAAAATTCTATTTTTAAATTTGGAACTGACGGCTGGCGCGCCAAAATAGCCCAAGATTTCACTTTTGCTAATTTGCAGCTGGTCGCCCAGGCCTTTGCTGACCACTTGCTCGAGCAAGGCACCTCGGGTCAAGGTGTGGCAGTTGGCTATGATAACCGTTTCCAGTCAGAAGACTTTGCCCGCGCGGCCGCTGAGGTCTGCTCCGGTGCAGGCATAAAAACTTTCTTAACCAGTGAAGCTGTTTCCTCTCCAGTTGTTTCTTTTGCGGTCAAGAGCAGAGGTTTGGCCGCCGGCATCATGATCACCGCCTCTCACAACCCGGCCGACTGGAACGGCTTCAAGATCAAGGAAGCCTTTGGTGGCTCGGCTTTTCCGCAGACAACTAAGGCGGTTGAAAGCAAAATCCAGGATTCTCTAAAGATCTCTCCCTCCAGCAGCAAGATTGAAATCTTTGACCCAAGACCAGCTTACCTAAATAAAATAAAAACCCTGGTTGATCTAGACCTGCTGAATAGCCGTCCGCTTAAGCTGATTGTTGACGCCATGCACGGCAGCGGCGCTGGTTACTTTAAAGCGCTGGGACTGCCGGTCGTCGAGATCAGAGGAAAACGCGATCCGCTCTTTGGCGGAGTTAACCCGGAACCCATCCCCGTTAATCTTGAAGATTCGTTCTCCTTTGTCCGGGAAACCGCGCTCAAGTATTCCTCTGAGCTAACAGCTTGCATTGTGCTGGATGGCGACGGGGACCGCCTGGCAGCGATCGACGGCTCCGGCCGGTTCATCAATACCCACAATGTCTTTACCTTGCTGCTCCATCATCTGATCGTCCATCGCAAACTTTCCGGCAATGTGGTCAAAACCTTTAATTTAAGCAATTTGATCGATAAGCTTTGCCAAAAACACCAGCGCAAACTCCAGGTCACGCCGATCGGCTTTAAACATGTCGCTGATCTGATGTTAAAAGAGGATATCCTGCTGGGCGGTGAAGAATCCGGCGGCATGGGCATTAAGGGTTTTATTCCAGAACGTGACGGCGTGCTGGCCGGCCTGATGCTTTTTGAGCTGATGGCCTATGAAAAGAAAACCCTGGCCCAGATCCTGGATAATATCATGGCTGAACAAGGTTATTTCTATTATGACCGGGCTGATATCCATACTGAGCAGGCAATAGAGCTAGTTGAAACACTAAAAAAATCACAACCCAAAGAATTTGCCAACAGAAAAGTGTCAAAAATAGAAACCATGGATGGATTAAAACTCAATTTTGAAGATGAAGGCTGGATCCTCTTCCGCGCTTCGGGAACTGAGCCGCTGCTTCGGGTCTATGTAGAAGGTCGAACCGAAGCTGATGTCAAACAAATACTTGGCGCTGGTGAATCACT
>JAHIZU010000183.1 GCA_018814265.1 Candidatus Margulisiibacteriota bacterium
AAAATTTAGCTAAACTTAATCACCGAAATCAGCCTGAAATTTAGGTGAGATATGAATGGAACATAAAGGGAGGTGAAAAAAATGCCAATAGCATTAAATACAGCCAACTTAAGAGCAGGCAATATTTTCGCTAGCAAGGCCCGGGCATATTCTCAAAAAAGGGTTCGAATTTTGGGGGGCGGGATTAAGAATTCCCTTCTCCGCTATTATGGACCCAACATTGCGACCGCCGCTGCGGCTATTGCAATAGCCATATCCGGAAGTGATCTGGGAGCTTTAGCCATCGTGGCAACAGGACTTCTTGTTTCATCCGGAGCCCTGGCCGCAAAAGGGGTTAAATCAACAAACAGATTCGGCGAAGCCATTGCTAGTTTTGCTGGGATTACCCACACTGACACAATAGATGTGGAGCGAGCAGCTAAAACGCTGCACAACCTGAGCCTGGAAGATCCAAAGGCTCATCACAAATTAAGGATCGGAATTATTTCAAGCCCAAGCAGACGGACCCAATTAATGAATGCGGTCGATTCTGCAACGTCAAAGGCGGCAGGCTCTATCAGCGAGGGAGACACTGAAATCAGGAACTTCTTTGATAAGGGCGCGCCCATGGGCGGAGAACATTCCACTTTTGCCGACTATTCACAAATACTCAATCTTAAAAAGAAGTGAGTAAGTTTCCGGAAATATAAAGCGGGGTGGTTCCCAGCATTATCTGGGAATCATCCCGGAAAAAAGGAAAATAAAATGCCAAAAATTCCCAGAATAACACCTTGGCTTCCCAAAAATAGAATTGCTGTCTTAAAAAAGATGCAATATATCAAAAGAACAGATGCCAGGGGGCGCACTGAAAATGGCGGAATTATACAGGAAGCAATTTTAGATGCCAGGCCGCTCGCTGAGACCAACAATATTAAGTTAAGATTTGAGCTGACGCAAGACGTTCTCGCTTATACTCCCCTTATAGCCTCTCTGCTGACAACGATTCAGGAACGTCAGGTTGAGATATCCCTGGATGTTAAGAGAGGCACGGCCACTGGAACCGATTATTTATATATGAAAGCTGCAGGGCCAGAAGTTCGTTCTGGAGAAAAACTTGAGATCAAGGAATTAGACCTAAAAGAGGGGGATTCTTTAGCCACCCCTCTCCCACATACGCCTACCGACAATTCATTTTCAATTTTTAACAGGATTCTTGACTTGCTTTTATGCCCCAGAGGGTCATATAAGAAAGCAGATTTTTCAAGAGATTTAAGTGAAAAAGCACAAAATAGAGCCGAGCTTCCTTTAGAGCTACATCCGCAAGTACAGACAAAAATCGAAGCTGAAAAGATCTATGAAGCCTTATCCGCCCTGCACATAGCCATCCGCGGGGGCGATTTAGGAGGAGGGAAATAAAATGAAGCTAGGATTAGCCAGATACGGAAAGATTGAAGGGATACATGACAAATTGGGGCCGGCGGGGTTCAGAAATTTCGCTGAGGTACATAGGCTCCGATACTTGCAGGGCTTGAAAGGTGTTTCGCGTAACGGACGGTTTTTACTGGCAGATACAGAAAAGGATGTTTGGACAAAAATTGCATTTAAAAGTGAAAATGATTTTGCCGGCCTTGGACTTGATGGTAATCCAGCGGCCGTTAAAGAGTTTATTTCAGGAATTGAGGCTGCCAGGATGGCTCCCATTTTTCGTCATCCAGAGGATGTTAAAGCGTTTTTTTCGGGGCCTGAGGCTGCCAAGACGTTTCTTGCATGTGCCTCTAAATTTATCATGAGATTTGAAGAAGAGGGGAATTTAGATATATTTAAAGGATTGAAAGATAGTAAAAAGATCGCTTCGGTCTTGCTCGAGCGCGATGAAAACGGAAACTATAATGGCATAGGCACAATGACAACACCTCTCCGGCAATCGTTGGAATTAACGCGAAGTGAAAAGCAAGAGATATCGCTTTTTCTTTCCAAATCTGTTTTTGGTCGTAAAGCAAGCGTGTGCGGTCTTAAAGAGGAGGAAAAAGAGAGCGTTAAAATAGAATTGGGATTTGGCGCCCCCTTTCACTACGCAGACAAAGTTGACAAACCTTCTCAGGTTGCTGCCGGATCAAAGCCCAAAATAGAAATCCCTGAAATGATCGATGACTCCCGCCTGCCTTTTAGGGTCGCGAAGGGTGTTGTTCCCGGA
>JAHIZU010000184.1 GCA_018814265.1 Candidatus Margulisiibacteriota bacterium
GGCAGGTGATATGTTGAGCTTCAAAGATCGAACGGCCGCGGAGCATGCCTTCAAAGAAGCGCGGCGCTTCAACAATCTGCAGTTCGCAGGTCTTTAATTCCCCGTTCTTAACGTCAACCACGATATTGCCGTGGCCTTCTACCCGGGTCAAATATTCGACATTAACACTAACGTTTCTTTTGCTCACGTTGATCGATCTCCCTGCATTTGTTGTACATGTTCATCTTATTGACGATTAAGTCCATAGGGATGTTGTATTTCTCAAGCACGTCCTTGGCGCCTTTTTCATTCGGGTTGCTGACCATGCCGCGGCAGCCATAACAGATATTGCCATTATTGATGCACCAGGAATTGCAGCCGGCCTTGGTCACCGGGCCTAAGCAGGTAACGCCTTTTTGGTACATACAAACATTCTCGTTCAATTTACATTCAACACAAACAGAATAATCCGGGACTTGGTAGGGCAGGCCGGCTAGCGCGGCTTTCAAGACCTTAACGAATTCCGGCAAATATACCGGGCAGCCGTTAACCAGGTAGTCGACCTTGACAACCTGAGGCACGGACATGGTCTCAATGGTTTCAAAATATTTGGCGTCTTTGCCGTAGACTTCTTTGCGGATATCATCCAGCTTGAAGTTATTCTTCATGCCGTTGACCCCGCCGATGGTGGCGCAGGAACCATACGCGATCAGGACAGAGGCCCTTTCGCGGATCTTTTTTATTTTTTCAACAGCGTGCGGAGTGGTGATGCTGCCTTCAACAATGGCCACGTCGATCTTGTCCGGTCCTTTTTCTGACATGACCTCGCGGAACTCAACCACATCAATAGCGCCCAGCACGTCAAACAGCAGCTCGCCCATATTGGCGACCTGCAGCTGGCAGCCTTCACAACACGCGAAATCAAAAAACGCTACTTTTGGTTTTGCCATTTTATAATGCCTCGGGAATACTTTTTATTCGGTCGTAGGAAAGAACAGGCCCTTCCTGGCAGCAATAGATGCCGTTGATCTGACAGTGGCCGCATTTACCTAAACCGCACTTCATATGACGTTCAAGTGAGACGAGGATCTGACGATCAGGTATTTCTTTCTTGAGCAACTCTTGAATAACAAATTTATACATGATTGGTGGTCCAACGACAACAGCAAAGGTGCGCTTAGGCTTAAGGGTGACCCCAGGGATCAGGGAAGTTATCAAGCCAACGTTGCCTTTCCATTCGGGATCAGCTTTATCAACGGTACAGTTAAGGTTAACATCGAGGCGTTTACGCCAACTTTCAAGTTCATCGCCGAAAAGCATGTTGTCGGGAGTTTTGCAGCCGAGCAGAACGGTCACTTTGCCAAAGTCACGTCGGTTATCAATGACAAAATTGATCAAGGAACGTAACGGTACCAGCCCTAGTCCAGCGGCGACAAAGAGCAGGTCATTGCCTTCCAGGATCCTGACCGGGAACCCTTTGCCAAATGGCCCGCGGATACCGACCTCATCGCCGGTCTCAAGTTTATGCAAGGCCCCGGTGACCCTGCCAACATTCCTGACCACAAGTTCAAAAGAGTCGCGCTTGGTGGGTGAAGAGGCGATGGAAATGGGCGCTTCGCCAGCCCCGAGGATCGAGACCTCGACGAATTGGCCCGGGTCATGATCAAGGTTGTCGCCGCCGGGTAGAACGATCTCGAATAATTTTTCCTGCTCGGTCATCATTTTTGTGCGGACGATCTTGCCTCTTTTTATTTCATATTCTGAATCTTTCAGTATCAGTTCTTTCATATTATTGGTTACCGGCTTTTAGATCGGTCATTGCCTGTTCTTTGACCAGTTGAGTCAAGGTCTCTTTTAGGTTGATCTTTGCCATGCAGGTGCGGCTGCAGCGGCCGCAGCCGGTACAAAAAAGCCTGGAAAATTTGTTCATTGGATACTTGAACTTGCGGTAAAAACGATGCCGCTGGCGCGCGCCGCGTTCCTCGCGAAAGCTTTCGCCGCCCGCGACCTGGGCAAAAGTCTCGCTCTGACAAGAGTCCCAACGGCGGTAGCGTTTGCCGGTCTTTAGATCCAGGTTTGGCTCATCGATCACGTCAAAACAATAACAGGTCGGGCAAACGTTGGTGCAGTTGCCGCAGGCCAGGCATTTCTTGCCCAGATCCTCCCAGACCTTGCTATTAAAGCTCTTGGCAAAAACCTCAGGAATGTTCTCATGAACGACCGGTACTTCGTTAGCAAAGAGCTTTCTTTTATCGCTCCTTAGCTGCTCAAGCGCTTTCAGATCAGCCGCCTGAGCCGGCTCAAATAGGCCGGCGCTCTCGATTATATCGTCGCCGGCCTGGGTGTTAATGTGGATGATGAATTTATCGCCAAGGTTAGTGAAGAACAGGTCGTAGCCGCCATTGGGTGTGTGGTTGTGAACCAGCCGGCAACTGGCGTACTCATCACAGTAATCGTTGCATTCATAGCCGATGATCGTAATGGCGCTTTTACGGATCAAATAGTTCACGTCTTTTGGTCGTTCAGAAAAGATCATGTTCAGGCTTTGGATGCCGGCCAGGTCGCAGGTGTGCACGCCGAAGATCACCATTTTTTCATATGCCACGACAGGCTCCATCTGCTGGCCCTTGGTGGTGTCAAAGGTGGCCAGGGTCTCGTGCTGGGGCAGGAAATATTTTTTTGGCGGAAGGATCGTGGGGATATAATCAAGCGCGATCTCGTTGCCGGATACGACCGGCTCAAAAGCAAATTGGCCGTTGCCTCGAGCGACCGGAGCAACAACTTTTTGCAAGCGCGCTAGGGCTGAAATAAAATCATCGAAGCGCTCTTTCTTTAACGTGGCAATATGTGTTTTCTTCATTATTTACCGTCGATAAACTATCATACTACACTGATCTGGTCAGGTCAATTCCCGCCACATTCCGCGCTGCCTTTGGTCAGCACTTCCAGGGCATGGGGGATGACAGGCAGGATGATCTCCAGACATTCTTTGACCGCTTTGGGGCTGCCGGGAAGGTTGATTACCAGGCTTTTGCCTCTGTGTCCGGCAACTGCCCGTGAGAGCAGGGCGGCTTTCTTGATCTTATAACTTTCCAGCCTCATGGCTTCTGTGATCCCAGGAATTTCACGGTCAATGACTTGCCTGGTTGCTTCTGGGGTAACATCGCGGGGCGATAGACCTGTTCCGCCTGTCGTGAAGACAACGTTACAGCCCCTTTTATCTATAAATTCAATAATTGTATTAGAAATGTCCCCAATTTCATCCGGAACGATCACATATTCATAGGAATCAGCTTTGACAGTTTCTTTTATTGTTTTTCCGCTGAGATCTTCCCGCTGTCCTTTTGAACCTTTATCTGAAACAGTTATTATCCCGACTTTCATGTGATAACCTCCAAGGCATCGCCGGCCTTTACCTTGCCGCTCTTTAATACTTTGGCAAATATTCCCTCACGAGGCATGATGCAATCACCAGCCGCATAATAGATCGCGCAGCGTTCAGGGCATTCCTTGCCGATCTTGCTGATTTCAAGTTCTGTCTGACCCAGCTTGATCTTTTGCCCGATCTTCAGAGAAAGAAGATCAATGCCCTCGGTCACTATATTCTCGCCAAATGCCCCAGGCTCAAGTTTTAAGCCTTTGTCTTTCATCTTTTGAATGCTTTCAGCTGCCAGCAAGCTTACCTGGCGTTCGCCGCCCTTAGCGTGATAATCACCTTCAACACCAAGATCTTTGATCAAAGCAATATCCTTGACCGCTGTTTTTTGGCCTTTGTCTTGACTTATACAGGTTGCTTTGATGCCTCGACGTTGCTCGGCATCTTCGACTTGTGACATAGATAAATTCCTCCAATATTCATGTTTTTGTCAACTGCTTTGCACATATCGTAAATGGTCAGGGCGGCGACTGAAACAGCTGTTAAAGCTTCCATCTCAACGCCAGTTTTTCCGATGCACTCAACTTTAGATTCGATACTAACCTTATCTTCTTTGACCTCAAATGAGAGATCGATATTGGTCAATGAAAGAGGGTGACAAAGCGGGATCAGCTCATGGGTCTTTTTTGCAGCCTGGATGCCGGCGATCTTGGCAACAGAAAGGACATCACCTTTTTTCATTTGGTTGTCTTTGATCTTATTAACGGTTTCTGCCGCTAAAGAGATCGAGCCTCTGGCAACGGCCTTCCTCTTTAAGTCCGGCTTGCCGCCAACATCGACCATTTTCGCCTTGCCTGATTCGTCCGTGTGACTGAATTTATCCGCCAATTTGGATCATCTCCCTTTTTAAAGATTTATGCCCCTTTTCGGGTTTACATAAGATTGCTTTTTTAAGACCGGTTTCAATACCTTCTTTCCTTAGGTCAATTTCGTTGTCAGAAAATAGACAGGAACGGATCTTGCTGTCAGCTGTTACTCTCAAACGGTTACAGATAGAACAATTACCGCCTTCGCCGCCTTCAACCTCATAATAATCACCGCTCTTGAGGTCCATTTTTTTGATAAATCTGACTTTCATCTCATTTTTTTGAGCAAATTTTTTAAAATTATCTTTTTCATCATCATTAAAGCTATCAACAATCACAGCATTGAGCTTTGTTTTAGTGAAACCAGCTTCTTGGGCCGCTTTTATCCCGGCTAAAGCGTCAGCCAGGATACCGCCCCGAGTGATTTCCTTATATCTTTCCGGTTGAAGTGTGTCCAAGCTGATGTTTAAACGAGATAAGCCGGCAGACTTGAGTTCTTTAGCATATTTTGAGAGCAATAGGCCATTGGTAGTCATGGCTAAGGTTTTAACCCCTTCGATCTTTGCTAATCTTTCGACAAGACCAACTATACCTTTTCGGATCAAAGGTTCACCGCCAGTTAAACGGAATTTGGAAAAACCGAGTTTGACTGCGGTTCTAACGATATCCTCAATTTCTTCATAGCTCAAAATATCGTCGTGAGATTTTAAACAAATGCCTTTCTCGGGCATGCAATAGGTGCAGCGCAAATTGCACCTGTCAGTTACGGATATCCTTAAATAGTAGATATCCCGGTTAAATCGATCTAACATTGATAATAGTTCCTTCCTTTAATTTTTTTATGCCTCTTTTGATCAGCATCACGCCGTCAGCTTGCGTCAGGGCCTGCATGTGGGCTGAGCCATGGAATTCCAGGGGCAGGGCTGAGGAAACCTGCGACTGAACGTCGCGGTTTCCTGACATCATTATCTTAACAGGAAAATATTGTTCTCTTTTTGAATCTCTTCGTTGAAAATCTTTTAATAATTTCATGGGAACTAGCTTTTCTTTGGTCTTTCTCCCGACCATCTGGTCAATTGCCGGGACAACAAAGAGTTCAAAGATAACTAGAACTGAAACAGGATTTCCCGGTAGACCGAAAATTAATTTCTTGCCTTTTGTGCCAAAAACAGTTGGTTTTCCTGGTTTGATGGCAATTTTGTTGAAATGGATTTTAACACCACAGCTTTTTAACACTTCACGGACAAAATCATAATCGCCGACTGAAACCCCGCCGGATAAAAGCAAGATATCGGCTTGAGCCAGGCCCTTTTTGATTAATTTCTTGGTTACAGCAAAATTATCTCTGGCAATCCCTAAATATTTGGCGTCGATATCGCGCTTTTTAAGCTGAACCAGCAGCATAGAGCTGTTACTGTTCCTGATCTTGCCGGATCCAGGTTTCTTTGATGGCTCAACCAGCTCAGAACCGGTTGAAAGAACCACAACTTTGGGCTTTCGGGTGACTCTCACCAGAGTTTTACCGACTGTGGCCAGCATAGCAGCTTCCTGCGGCCTGAGTTTTGTGCCTTTCTTCAGGATCAGCTGGCCTTTTTTAACGTCTTCGCCGCGTTTGGAGACATTGGATTTTTGAGATTTGTTTGTAACTTGTATCTTGTTACTTGTGATTTGCAGGGTATGTTCGACCATGATTACTTGATCTGCACCCTTGGGCAGCATGGCTCCGGTCATGATGCGGGAGCACTGACCGATCTTGATGCTTTTCTTCGGAACTTTTCCGGCAGGAATGTCTTCAACGATCAAGAAAGTTTTGGAGCCGTCTTTTGAATTAACTGCAAAGCCGTCCATGGCTGAGCGGTCAAAAGGCGGCAGATTAACGTCAGAATAGATGTTTTCAGCCAGGACGCGGCCCAGGGTATTTGGAAGCTCGACCAGCTCTGTTCCAAGTGGGTTGGCTTTTTTCAGGATCATATTCAGGGCCTTTTTTGGTTTTATCATTTAATACACCTTTATTGATGAAGTTTTAAAGGTCAAGTAGACCTGCTGACCGACGTTTATCCCGAGCTCTTCAAGCGATCTGTGGGTGATCTGACTGACCAGTTTAATGCCGCAATCCGCGGTCAATTTTGCGATCTTTCCCTCATCGGTTATGCTCCTGACCTTGCCAAGCAGGCAGTTACGGGCGCTGGACTGGAACTTTTCTTTGGAAACAATGATCTCTTTTGGATCTATGGAAACCTTAACATTTCCTTGCTTTTCAGTTGCCAGAATGAACGACACCTGCTCGTTTATTTTTAGAGTTTTCAGACTATTCTCCCGGATTATCTGGCCGGAAAAGAAGTTTTGATGACTTTGAGGAAAAGCCTGACTGTCTTCCAGTGTGATGACCTCGTCTGCCAGCTTGAAAGCGTTATTCAAGCGATGGCTAGCGAGAATAACAGTTGTGCCTCTGTTCTTGACCTCAGATAATAGCTGGTTCAACTGCTCAATGCTGGTCTCATCTAAATTAGCGGTCGGTTCATCTAGCAGAATAACCGGGGTTTCCAGAACAAAAGTTCTGGCCAGGGCGACTTTTTGCGCTTCACCGCCCGAAAGAGCTGTTGCTTTTTTGTTTAATAACTCAGCCAGACCAAAGATCCGGCTGATCCTGGCAACCTTTTCTTCTTTGCTCGTCTTTAATCCAAAAGCAATGTTATTAAAGACAGATGTCCTAAAGATATATGGTTGTTGCAGGCAAAAAGCGATCTGTTGGCGCAGGTTCAACAAACTAGCGTTGAAATTGACTTGATCGTCCTGGAACAGGAGCGTTCCAGCTTGCGGTGGTTCAAGCAGGGCCAGGGTTTCAAGCAAAGTTGTCTTGCCCGAGCCGTTCTCGCCGACCAGGGCGTATATTTTTCCCTGCTCAAAGGTCATATCAACCGCTTTAAGAACAGGCTGGTCGTTGTAACTTCTGTTTATTTTATTCAATTGGTATGTGCTCATGCTTTTTCTGTCCGGTAATTCACATAAGTGACGAATGAATTCACTGCCAAAGCAACGATCAACAGGATGAGGCCGAGTGCCAGGCCCAAAGCGAATTCGCCTTTTGATGTTTCCAGCGCGATCGCCGTGGTCATTGTTCTGGTCAGGCCGTAAATATTGCCTCCGAGCATCATGGAAACACCGACTTCGCCGATAACCCGGCCAAAACCAGCCATAACAGCAGCCAACAACGGGATCTTGATCTCCCAGAGGAAGATCTTCAGCGCTTCAGCCGGGGAAGCGCCCAGGCCATAAGCTGTTTTGAGTATTTTTTTCTCTTTGCCCTGAGTAATAGAGTAGACCATAGCTGTGATGATCGGACAGGCGAGGATAAATTGGCCGATTACGATGGCTGTTGGCGTGAACAAAAGGCCCAAAGAGCCGATAGGCGCGCGTCGGGTTATAAAAGAATAGACCAGCAGGCCGATCACAACAGTTGGTAGGGCCATCAGCGTGTTCAAGATCGTTGTAACCACTCTTTTCCCTTTAAACTTCCTTATTGCCAGGAACAAACCGAGCGGAACTCCCGCCAGAGTAGCCAGGATCGCTGAGGTGGTCGCGATCCGAACCGATGTCCAAACGATAAAATAGACATCCGGATCAAAACTAAATATTAGTTCCAATGATTTAAATATTGATTGGCTTAAATAGCTGTTCACTGTTCACCTTATAGTTATTAATGATCTTTTGACCATCAACTGATGTTAGCCAGCCGATCAGCATCATGGCGCCAAGATAATTGCTTTTATTATGGACTGCAGGATTGACCGCGATAACTCCGTAGGGGTTATTAAGCACTTTGTCTCCTTCATAACTGATCTCGAGGTCAATTTTATCCATGTAAGCGAGGTATGTTCCTCTGTCGGCTAACACATAACCTTGTTTTTCGTCAGCTATCTGCAGGGCCGCGCCCATGCCTTGACCAGCGGCATTGTACCAGCTGCCTTTGGGTTCGATCTTGGCCAGCTGCCAGAGCTCTTGTTCCTTTTGGTGCGTTCCTGAATTGTCGCCGCGGGAAACAAAAGTTGCCTGGGCTTTGGCGATCTTTGTCAAAGCTTCAGCCGCGTCTTTAGAGCCTTTTACGCCGGCTGGGTCGGCCTTGGGACCGAGTATGATAAAATCATTGTACATCACATCGCGGCGGTTTACGCCAAAGCCGTTATTAACGAACTTGTCCTCGGCTGCCCTGGCATGGACCAGGACCACGTCCACGTCACCGTTCTCGCCTAATTTGATCGCTTTGCCGGTACCTACAGCGATAATATCGACCCTCGCATCATACTGTTTTTCAAAAGGCGGGATCAGGGCTTTTAGCAGTCCAGAATTATCAGTTGAAGTAGTTGTGGCCAGTTTAATGACATTTGTGGCCAGAACAGGGGAGATAAAAAGACACAGGGATAATAATAGTAAAATTAACCGTTTCATTGTTTTCTCCTTTCCAAAATGTCCCTCGACAAGCTCGGGACAAGGGAGGTCAGGCCGTTTCCAGCCTGGCCCTGCCGCCCCGCAGACCATTTAACAGGTCTGCGGGGTCGGAGAACCAATCAATTACAGACTGATTTGAGTTCTTAACGTTCCTACGAGAGAGGCGTTGCCAGTGCCAACGGTTGATGACATAAGATCGCCAACCAGCATGACATTGCTGTTCCAGTCATAAGTAACGCCTGCCCACAGGTTGGTTGTTTGGTCATCGCTGACACTGCGGTTTGGATCCCACTGGTCAACACGGCCAAATAATCCCACAACATCTGTGACATCATAGAGTCCGGCAACGCTAATACCTAAACCACCCAGCCCATAAAGAGCTTCAAGGTAGGTTTTGTAGTTGTCGGCTTTGTAACCAACCAAGAGGTTGGCTTGTTTGCTGCCGGTGCCGTTCTGATCAATGTTGGCAGCATGAGCGCCAACGCCGACAGTTAAGCCGGGCATGACTTCAGAATCCAGCTTGATGCCAACGTCCTTGGCGGAGTTGGTTTCAGCAGCGGTGAATCCTGTGCCGTTCAAGCCAGTGACAACATAATTGGTTTTGAATCCAATAAGATCGAGTGAGCCCAAAAGACCAACACCAAAGTCTGCGGTTGTCAATAAACCCCGGTCAGATTGTAAACTGGCAGCTACAACTCTTAAGCCTAGATAGCCATCAACCCAGCCTGACCAATATGTTGGTTGTAAGCCGATTCGAGCGTTTACAGTGGTGCCAGGAATTATTCCTTTCTCAAGAACGTTGTTTAGATCAACATAAGCACATTTTAGAAATGTTTCTAGCATGCCAGTTGATCCGCCACGGGTAGAATCAAGGATGACCTTGCCGGAGGCGTTATCGCTGATCGAACCTTGCAAGGTTAGATAGGCGCGGGTGATATCAAAATTATTGATAATTGTGCTGTTGGATAGTCCCTTTTGATATCGGGCATAGATCAAGGCGGAAAGAGGAGCGCCAGTCCCAACCGGGCCGCTGCTGACTCCGCCAGCTTTGATCATCCGCTGGATTTCCTCTCTGGAAACGATTTTCTTGTCTATAGAATTAGCCATTTTTTGGAGGAAGACCGCGGTCTCATAGCGGGTGATCTGTTGCGTTCCGCGGAAAGTGCCGTCCGGATAACCTTTGGTTATCCCGAGTTTAACTAAATCATATACCGCAGGGGCTGCCCAGTGATTATCAGGCACATCCTTAAATTTGATTTGGGCAGAGGCAGCAAGCCCCATCACAAGAACTAATAAAACTAAAAGCGCAAGACTTTTTTTCATTATTTTATCTCCTTTCTTTAATAAAGCGAACATTTTTGCCATAATTTTTTCTCACCCCCCTTTTTTGGCAATTTTACTACTCTTCAGCGCCCAAAGTTTTTAACTGGGCGTAGGTGAAGACCGGTCCATCGGTGCAGCAATATTTATGTCCAATTAAACAATGCCCGCATTTGCCTATGCCGCACTTCATGTGCATTTCCATGGTAGTAATTATATCATCCGGGCGCATCTTTTTTTCTTCTAATGTTAAGTTGGTGAATTTGATCATGATAGGAGGGCCGCAAAGGTAGGCAATGGTCTTGTCCGGATCAAATTCGATCTTGCTAAAAAGGGTAGTTACCACGCCAACATTTCCCTTCCAGCCGGAAGCAGGAGAATCAACTGTTTGTAATACGGAAACATCCTCAATTTTGCTCCAGCTTACAAGTTCATCAGAATAGACACAGTCGGTGGGGCACTTTGAGCCATAAAGGACCCAGATCTTCCCATAATCTTTTCGGTGATGAAAGATAGCGTTCATGACCGAGCGCAGAGGTAATAGCCCAATTCCACCGGCTACAAAAAGGATGTCTTTGCCTTTGTATTCTTGCCAGGGGAATGAATTCCCGTAGGGGCCGCGGATAAAAAGCTCCTCGCCTTCTTTTAGTTCATGAATAGCATTGGTTAGGGACCCGGCCTTGCGAACAGCGATCTCCAGATCGTCGCCTCTTTCAAAAGTTGAAGTAATGGAAATAGGGGCTTCCCCTACGCCAAAGAGAGAAACCTGGACAAATTGGCCGGGTTTATACTCAAGGGCTTTTCCGTCTTTAAACTTTAGGGTGTAGTGCTTTACTTCGGGGTTGAGATCGCGGATCTTGGTTATTTCTGCTGCGCGCGGCAGGTATTCGTTTTCAGCTCCTTTTTTTGTTTTGACTTTGGTTGAAAATTTTGGCATTGTTTTTTCCTCCTTGTCCGCCGAAGGCGGGCTTAAGCTAATGAAGCCATTACTTCTTTAATATCGATCTTGACCGGGCAGGCGTCCAAACATCTGCCGCAGCCAACACAGCCGGAATCCCCGAATTTTTCCTTGTCCCACTCAAGTTTGCAAAAATAACGGTTGCGGGTGCGTTCATCCCTTTTGCCCTTGGGATTGTGGCCGCCTGCCATGCGGAAGTAACCACCCAGGATACAGGAGTCAAGGATGCGCTTGCGCATGCCTTCGCCAGCCTTCTGGTGGTCAACCACGTTAAAGCAGGTGCAAGTCGGGCAGGTATAATTGCAGGCGCCGCAGGAGATACATCTGTCGGTAATCTCAAGCATCATTTTTTCATTGAGCGCTTCGCGGCCCATATTTCCTAGAGCCTTGTCCTTATTAATATTTTTGCCAACAGGGAGTTTCTCGGCTTTCTTTTTAATTTCTTCGAATTTCTTTGAGTCAGCATCAGTTGCGTCTTCAAATAGGGCTTTGTTGTCAGCCACTATCTTTTCGCCTTTTTTGCTGCCGACGTTCACCAGGAAGGCTCCGTCGCCAAGATCAGTTAGCTGAAGGTCAAAACCTTCTTCGGCGATTGGGCCATGGCCCATGGTGGCGCAGAAGCAATTGTCATTAGGGGGTGTGACGCAAGCCAGGCTGATAATGGTCAGCTTTTCCCTGGCCTTAGTGTAATAGAAATCAGCAAATTCCCGCTGGCCAAAGAATACATCATTATATTGTATGCCTGCCACATCACAGGCCGGAATGCCAAACAGCACGGTTTCTTGCGATTCATCCACCGTTGAAAGTTTAGTATTGCCTTTGCTCTTCTTGAAATTTATCATGTTCTCGACCTGGCCAAAGAGCGCTTCGCGCACTGCCGGCATCAGGGGCTTAAAATGCTTTAAGATAACTTTTGATGGGTCAGAAACAGCTTTGAGGTAAACATCCTTGTACTCATCGGCTTGGGGAGCAAGTACTGTGGCCTTTTTCTTAAGAGCCTCAATAAGTTTGATTAAGTTTTGGGTTTTGATCTTTAAGTTTTGCATTATTGTTTACCTCCGATCTTTACTGCGCAGACCTTA
>JAHIZU010000022.1 GCA_018814265.1 Candidatus Margulisiibacteriota bacterium
CCCCCGCGGTGTGCTTTTCGCGTTTAGGAGGTATACTGATTTAAGGAATGTCGAGATCGGGCGTGTCTTTAATGTCAAAGGTTGGCGGTCAGCAAAGTTGTGGCAGAATTGTTCTAAGCAGGACTCAGGTTGGCAATATACGGCAAGTTGCGCAATTTTTCAGCCAAATCCAAGCCATAGCCAACAACGAACTTGTCAGGAACTTCAAACCCCTTGTAAGCCAGCGGCACAGGAACCTCGCGGCGAGCCGGCTTATCCAATAATGCGCAAACCCTGATACTCTTTGGTTTTTTAACCTTGAGGGATTTCAAAAGGTAATGCATGGTGTAGCCGTGATCAATAATGTCTTCGACCAGCAAAACATGTTTGCCAACAATGGGCAGGTCAATATCCTTTTTGATCTTGATTACTCCGAAAGAAGTTTTTGAGGCGCCGTAGCTTGAGACTTGAATAAAATCGATCTCAACCGGAATATTTATTTCACGCAGCAGATCAGCCAAAAAAACCACTGAACCCTTTAGGATCCCGATTAGAACCAGTTCCTTCCCTTTATAATCCCGGGAGATCTTTCTGGCCAGCTCCTTAATCCTTTTCTTAAGCCTGTTCCGGCTGACCACCACTTCAGCTATCTGAGTTTTTTTCGGCACGCTGGGGCTCCTGATTACTCAAAAAGATCAACGATCTTAAACTTGGCCACATCAACCAGCCCTTTATTTGTCAGCCTCAATTCCGGGATAACCGGCAGTGAAAGGAAGGAAAGGATGCCAAAAGGATGCTCAATCTTGCAGCCCAGCTCTTTAAGCGCCTGCCCCAATATTTTTAGCTTTTCCAGCACTTTATCCAGCGGCTGGTCAGAGATCAAACCAGCAATCGGTAAAGGCAGTTCAGCCAGGACCAACCCGCCCCTCACAACGACCATTCCCCCTTCCAGTTCAACAACCCGCCTGACCGCGGAGATCATATCTTCATCATCGACCCCGGCACAGATAATATTATGTGAATCATGAGCAATAGAAGTCGCCAGTGCTCCGTTTTTCAAGCCAAAGCCCTTTACCAGGCCCAAACCAATTTTACCGCTGGCCTTATGCCGCTCAATCACCACCAGCTTTAAAACATCGCTGTCTGGATCGGAAACCACAAACCCATTTAAATTTTTAACCGAGACAACAATTGATTTAGTTAGGGTCTGTCCAGGCACCAGTTCAATGGCCTTGGCATACTCTGATTTGGCCTTGATCATTAAAGCCTCAACCTCAAAAGGCTTAACCTTAACTGTTTCTCTGATGCCAGCTTTGCGTTTTAGCTTGGTTTCAAATAAGGGTTTATTGCGTGAAGCGACCTTTTTGCCGCGTTTAAAGACCAGGTCAACAGTAAAATCCTCCAGATTGGCAACAACATTGATATCAGCATAATATCCTGGAGCAATTGCCCCATAACCCTTTAAGCCATAGAAACGGGCCGCGTTGATCGTCGCTAACTGGATAGCAATGATCCGGTCCAACTTTAGCTCAACTGCTTTTTTCAAGATCATGTTGATGTGTCCCTGGGCCAGATCAGACGGATAGATATCATCGGTGCAAAAAGCAAAGAAGCGGGAGTTAAGCGGCTGGATCAGCGGCAGGATCGCTTCCAGATTTTTGGCTGATGATCCCTGGCGCACCAGGATCTGCATGCCATTTTTTAGTTTTTCCTGCGCCTCATCCAAAGTCGTTGTTTCGTGGTCAGTAGAAATGCCGGCCGCTAAATAAGCATTCAAATCTTTTCCGGTCAGGCCAGGCGCATGCCCTTCTATGCCGATCTCACAAGCCGCTTCTAATTTCTCCAGGGTTTCCTTTTTGCCGGAGAGCACATCTGGAAAATTCATTACTTCTCCCAGCCTGATCACTCGCTCTTTTTTTAGCAAAGAAACAATATCCTCCAGCAACACTTTGCCGCCTGAGGTTTCCAAAACGGTTGCCGGCACACAGCTGGGCACAGCAAAGAAAATGTCAACCGGCAAGCCTTCACTGGCTTCCAGTAAATATTTGATGCCGGCCACGCCAAGAACATTGGCGATCTCCAGTGGGTCGCAAATAACCGCGGTTGTTCCCTTGGGCACAATGGCCCGGGCAAGTTCGCCCGGCGACAAGAGCGTGCTTTCAATATGTAAGTGGCTGTCGATAAAACCGGGAGTAATATAGCGCCCGTTGAGATCGATCTCTTCTTCACCAGCATAATCACCAACGCCAACAATGTAGCCTTTAGCGATCGCTACATCAGCCGAATAGATCTCTCCAGAGAAGACATTGACCAGCTGTCCGTTCTTCAAAACCAGATCAGCTGGCTTTTCCCCGCGCGCGGCAGAGATCCGCTCTTTCAATGAATTCATAGCTGGCAGTTTAACAAATGGATTTCTAGTGGTCAAGCACTTAATCTTTTTGCTATAATGAATGTGTTCTGAAACCTGAGAAAAAACTTTCCTGCCTGCCGGCAGGCAGGTCGGTTCCTTTGATTTTGGAAACCGCGACGTTTAGTCGCAGGTTTCTGTTCATACAATTATGAAATACTATTTTTTAGCAGCGATTTGCTCAACACTAATTACAGGCCTCGGTCAGATAGTTAAGGGAGAGATAAACAAAGGCGTTTCCCTTTTACTGCTTTTCTATTTTGTTCTGCCGGCTATAACCTACCTCTCCCTGATGCTGCTGCCTCTCTTTTTTCCGTATATTTTGGGTTTTGTGATTATTTTTGGTATAATTCTCTGGTGCTATAATATCTGGGACGCTTTGGCAAGATAATGAAAAAGTCATTTAGATTAGCGACCCTGTTTAATATACCCATTGAGATCAACTATACCTGGTTCATTGTTCTGGGCTTGATCATCTTTACCCTGGCGCGGGGTTATTTCCCCTACACCAACCCGGAACTGGACCCTGCTTCGCACTGGCTGATGGCCCTAATTGCCGCGCTGCTGCTTTTCGCTTCATTGCTGGCTCATGAATTTTCCCACTCACTAGTGGCGATCCATAATAATTTGCCGATCAACGGCATTACCCTGTTCATCTTTGGCGGCGTGGCGCACATGGAAAAAGAACCCTCTTCTCCGGCGGTGGAATTTAAAATGGCTATTGCCGGCCCGTTGATGAGTTTCTTTTTGTCTCTCCTTTTCTTTGGCCTGACTCAGGTCTTTTACATCCTGCGTTTTCCAAGCTTTGTGCTTTCGATTACCAATTATCTTTTTATGCTCAACCTGGTGGTCGGTATTTTTAATTTGATCCCGGGGTTTCCCCTGGACGGCGGCCGGGTCCTGCGCGCCACGCTTTGGCATTTTTATAAAGACATCAGAAAGGCCACCGCGATCGCCAGCGGGTTTGGCAAAGGCTTTGCTTTCTTGTTGATGGGCCTGGGGTTTCTCAACCTGTTCACGGGCGCCTTGATCGCCGGTATTTGGTTTATCTTTATTGGCCTCTTTTTGCGGGAAGCAGCCGAGAGCAGCTATCGCCAGGTTGCCATAAAAAAGTTTCTAGGCAAGGTAACGATCGCAAGCTTAATCACAAAAGATGTGATCTCTGTGCCGGCAAACACTACTCTTGACCAACTGATCGATAATTACTTTTTTAAATTTCGCCATCATTCCTTCCCTGTAGTAGAAGACGATCAGATACTTGGTTTACTTACGCTGCATCTGGTAAAAGAAGTAGACCGCAGCAAATGGGCTAAAACAACAGCCAGAGAAGCCATGCTGCCATTAAACAACAGCCTGGTGATCAGCGAATATGCGGAAGCTATTGAGGCACTGCCCAAAATGGCTAGGAACAAAGTCGGCCGGCTTTTGGTCATTGAAGGTGATAAACTGGTAGGCATCCTCTCACAAAGAGATATTATGCAGCTGTTTGAATTCAAATCTGAGATCGAGGGGTAGCTATCAACGAATATGAGAACGCCTGCCTGCCGGCAGGCAGGAATAAACGAATTGTTATGATCATTGCGTTCAATGGTTTTCGGGATGAAGAGTACGCAGAGCCCAAAGCTGTCTTTGAACAAGCCGGCATCGAAGTCATAACTGCTTCCACCCGGGTCGGCACGGCCAAAGGAAAGTTCGGTCTGCCGGTACAAGTTGATATCGCTTTAGAAGATCTCAAAGTGACTGATTATCAGGCTGTGGTTTTTGTTGGTGGTCCTGGCAGCTATGATTATTTTGATGATCCGGCTGCACAGGGAATTGCCAATGAAACAGTCAAAGCAAATAAAATTTTAGCAGCTATCTGCGCCTCGGTTTCGATTCTGGCTAACGCAGGATTACTAAAAGGCAAAACTGCCACTTGTTTTTCCGGTGAAGGCTATAACCTCAAAGCAAAAGGTGCGAACTATACTGCCAAGGGCTTGGAAATCGACGGGAAAATCATAACCGCGGATGGGCCCGCCCATGCTAAGCAATTTGGCCAGGTCATCGCTAAACAGCTAGACCAATAGCACCTATTGGCTGGCATATTGTTGGATAATTTCACAAACCAGAGCATAAACCTGCGGATCATAGCCCCTTTCTCTGATCTTTCTTAACGTATAATCAAAATTTAATCCTTGATATCTCCGGTAGCCTCTGGGATGGATCATTCCATCAACAGAATCAAGCGCAGACAAGAGCTGGGCTTCCAGGGGCATTTTGGTGGGGTCACAATCCACCGGATATCCGTCATGGGCATGATTAAAGTACACTATTTGCGCTGCCGCGCCCAGCCATTCGATCTCTTCCATAAAATGAAGCGAAATCAATAGATGGGTCTTGATAATTTCTCGCCAAGGATTGCTCCGGCCAATCCTCACCTCTTTCATTATAAGCGGCCAGCCCAGCTTGCCAAAGTCATGGAAACGAGCCGCTAGAACCAGGGCCGCTCTTGTTTGATTGGGCAGGCCGATACTGTCCGCTGCCCATACACAGTTTTCTCTAACCCGGTCTTGGTGCTCCGCGGTTGCCTGATTAAATCTTCTGACCGTACTTTCCACCAGTGAAATGAAATCTTCTCTACTGCCAACGGCTGATCCATTGGCCAGATCTATAAATTCTCCCAACCTTTGCCGAACAACTGTTCCTGTCATTTCCCGGGAAAGCCCAACGAGTTGTTGCGACAGATTAGCTGTTAGGCTAAGCAGCCTGGCAACAAACTTCTCCTCAAATCTTCTCCTGGGAACGGAACCAAGAGGAGAACGTGTCACAGTCTGAAACGCCTTAATAGACAAACGGCCCACAGTCATAGGTAGCTTCTCCTTTGCGGCAAGAATACATCGTGATAATCAGCAAAAAATTTCAGCTGGATATAAGAGTGATACAATTTGCACTTAACCGGAGATGTACTATAATTATTGCTGAAATGGAAAACCAGGAATTTGCCAATATCTTTTGGGAAATAGCTGAGCTCTTAGAACTAAAGGAAGACAATCCTTTTAAGATCCGCGCCTATCGTAAAGCCGCGCAGATCATTGAATCCCTTTCCAAGAACATCGAAGATATCTACTCCGCTGGCAACACCAAAGCCCTGATGGCCATCCCAGGCATTGGCCAGCATATTGCAGAAAAGATCGAAGAGCAGATCAAGACCGGCAAAGTCCTGGCTCACCAAAAACTGGGCAAACAATTCCCCAAAGGCTTCCTGGAACTAGCTAAGATCCAGGGCATGGGACCCAAGACCGCTCTCCTCCTTTATAAAAAACTAAAAATTGATTCTATTGAGAAACTGGAGCAAGCCGCCAAAAGCGGCAAATTAGCTAAGCTGCCAGGCTTTGGCGCAAAAAAAGCAGCCAACATCCTGCGCGGCATTGATCTAAAAAAGAAAAGCCACGGCCGTTTTCTGCTGGACGACGCCACGGCCCACGCAGAATTGATCGTCGA
>JAHIZU010000185.1 GCA_018814265.1 Candidatus Margulisiibacteriota bacterium
AGAAGCAAGCATTCTTTATCGCAATTCCAGCTTGCACATAAGGCGGGTTTGACGGTGACAGCCATCGCCAACTATGAACAAGGTCGCGCAAAACCTTCTTATGAGGTTCTTATAAAAATTGCGGACGCATTAGGGGTTTCCCTTGATGAATTAGTGGGGCGAAAATTCCCTAAAAAGAAATAGGATTTTTGCTAACGCAAGGGGGGTATCGTCAAATCATGAAAAGGCCGCTTTCTCAAAATAGGTTCGAGCATGGTATAATAGGTTCCAATCTAACTAACAACTGACAACTAACAAGACGGGCCGATTGCTTCGGCCCTACAACTGGCAACTTAAATCTATTGTTCGTTGTAGCGAGCGAAGCGAGCGTGTTGTAAGTTGTTAGTTAATAAGGGCAGTTAGTTCAGCTGGTTAGAATGCCTCGCTTACACCGAGGAGGTCGCTGGTTCGAATCCAGCACTGCCCAATCATTAAATAAAAAGGGGTGTTTTTTTATGGCGGAAGAACAAGCAAAAAAGAATGTTAATGAACTAATCAAACAGATCGATGATTTTGAGAAAACCATCCAGACCCTGGAAGCCAATGTGAAGACCTTAAGACAAAAGCTGGAAGACAACCAGCAGAAGTACGGCCCGGATACCAGCCAATGGCCCAAAGAAGCCAAATAATTTGGTTGTTCCTGGTCCTTATTGCGGCTATAGTCATTGCCAGCCTTGCTTGGCTTGGCTTTTCAACCGTTAACCAGGCCCTGCCTGAGACGACAACGACCACCCTTAGGCCACAATCCTATAACTTTAAATCTTTTCCTGTTTTGGAATACCATCACATCCGCCGGCCAGAAGCGCGCTGGTCCAGGACCCCTGAAAATTTCCGCCAGGATTTAGAATGGCTCTATGATCATGATTATTATCCCATGAATCTGCGGTATATTTTGACTAGATTTGAAGGTCTCCCTGAAGGTAAAACACCGGTTGTTTTAACCTTTGATGATTCGCCTTCCAACCAGTTCCGTTACATATCCGACGCAGCCATTGACCCGGAATGTGCTGTCGGGATCTTGAAGTCTTTTCACGAGCAACATCCTGATGAATGGCCCCTGCGCGCTACCTTTTTTGTCTTGGTCCAAACCAATAGTCCTGACCACAATCTTTTTGGCCAAGCTGATTACGCCGAAAGAAAGCTGCAGGAATTAACCGAGTGGGGCATGGAAATCGGCTCCCATTGCTACTCTCACGAAAAATTGAATAAAATAAGCTTAGACGCTGCTCGTTTTACTCTGGCCCGGTCGACTTACACACTTAAAGCATTAAGCGGCCAGGGAATTGTCAGTTTAGCTACACCCATGGGGCTTTATCCAACTGATGAGTCGGTTTTTCAGGGATCCTATCAAAGCCTTGACTATGATTATAAATTAGTTTGTGAGGTGGCCGGTGGTTTGCAGCCGGTGCCGGGTTCGGCAAAATTTGACCCGCATCATATTAGGCGAATTCAGACGATCGATTCAGAGTGGGCGAAGTTTTTTAACAGGAATTCTTCTGCGCAGTAAAGAGTGCTGACTGATCGGGCCGGAGAACTCGGCACTAATGAAAACATGATGGTCATTGTGCGCTTTGTCCTGGCTTAAGCCTGCCTGGTTTCTAATTTCAACGACCTTAAACTTCCGGATCTCCTTGACCATTGGATCCATGATCTCTAATTGGTCTCCGACCTGGAACAAATTCCTGGCCAGGACTTCCAATTTATTGTTGTGATGCCCGGCCACGATGCCAACAAAAGTGTAACTTCTGGTATATGAGCCCAGTTCTTCATTCTCCTTGTCATTCTCGTCCAAATAAAACCCAGTTGTGTAGTTGCGATGGGAAACTTTCTTAAGTTCTTCAAGCCAGGTTGGATCATACCTATCCTGATCAATTGCTTGCCGGTATATTTTTGTGACTAGGGCAACGTAATAGGAGGATTTCATTCGTCCTTCAACTTTTAATGAATCAATTCCTAAGTTAACCATTTCCGGGATGTGCTCTATCATGCACAGGTCCTTGGAATTCATTACATATGTGCCGCGAGCGTCCTGTTCAATTCTAAAATCCTCATCCGGCCGGGTTACTTCCTTTAGGTGGTATTCCCAGCGGCAAGGCTGGGTACACTCGCCTCGATTGGCGCTGCGGCCGGTCATATGTTTTGATAACAAACAACGGCCGGAATAGGACATGCACATGGCTCCGTGGACAAAAAGTTCGAGTTCGATATCCGGCACTTCTTTTCTGATCGCTTTTACTTGAGCCAGACTTAGCTCGCGCCCCAGAACTATTCTTTGCACGCCCTGATCTTTCCAGAATTTAACGGCAGGGCTATTGATCGTATTGGCTTGGGTGCTTAAATGAAGAATAAGCTTTGGGTGTTTCTGCCTGATCAACGAGATCAGGCCTGGATCAGAAACGATCACAGCATCCACCTTCAATTTTACTGCCTGGTCTAGATATTCCATCATCTTGGGCAGATCTTCATCAAAGGGGAATATATTCATGGCCAGATACACTTTAACTTTATATTGATGGGCGAACTCGACACCTTGTTTCAGGTCTTCAAGATCAAAAGCGGTTTGTTGGGTCCTGAGTGAATATGGACCGGCGCCAACATAGACAGCGTCAGCTCCAAAGCGCACCGCGGTTTGCAGTTTTTCCAGGTCTCCAGCGGGGATAAGTAACTCGGTTTTATGCATGTGAGAGAGTAGCCCCACGGGGAGTCGAACCCCGGCCGTCGGCTTGAAAAGCCGATGTCCTAACCACTAGACGATGGGGCCACCATCTTTTCCTTTATGAACTGCGGACTCTTAACGCGTTTGAAATAGGGCTCTCTTTTTGTTGCGGAACTTCGATCTTGAAATTCTTCAACAAAAAGCAACTCGAAAGGACGGCGGTTTTTAGTCGAAGGAACCCTGCCTCCGTTGTGCCGCTCCAATCTATTTTTCAAGTTGCTCGTTTGCCCGATATACAACTTCCCATCTTTAAGGCTCTTTAGGATATAAACATAATATTGCATTTGTTATATCTGTCGAACCCCGGCCGCCCCGATGAAATCGGGGTGTCCTAACCACTAGACGATGGGGCCATGTCAGAGAACCTGCCTGCCGGCAGGCAGGTCAGAACATCAGAATATCAGAAGATCAGAATTATTTCAAGTATTCTCTAAGTTTTTTTGCGCGGGTGGGGTGCTTTAATTTACGCAGGGCCTTGGCCTCGATCTGCCGGATACGCTCGCGAGTTACATTAAATACCCGGCCAGCCTCTTCTAGGGTCCGGGGATGGCCGTCTTCAATGCCAAAGCGCAGTTTTAAGACAGTTTTTTCACGGTCAGTTAAGGTTGACATGACTTCTTCCAGATCATCACGCAGCAAGCCATGCATGACCACGTCATCCGGGGCTTGAACCGAAATATCTTCAACAAAATCTCCCAGCCGTGAGCTTTCCTCATCACCGATCGGCATCTCCAGTGAAAGCGGCACTTGAGAAACTTTAATGATTTCGCGTACCTTCTCAACCGGCATGCGGGCTTTTTTCGCGATCTCCTTTTCCGTGGGCTTGCGACCCAGCTTTTGCAGGAGGATGCGCGAAGTTTTGCGCAAGCGATTGATGGTCTCAACCATGTGGACCGGGATACGGATGGTCCGGGCCTGATCAGCAATGGCGCGGGTAATGGCCTGGCGGATCCACCAGGTAGCGTAAGTGGAAAATTTATAACCCTTGCGGTAGTCAAATTTTTCAACCGCCCGGATCAAGCCCAGGTTGCCTTCCTGGACCAGGTCCAGAAAGAGCATGCCGCGGCCAGTGTATTTCTTGGCAATAGAAACCACCAAACGGAGGTTGGAGTTGACCAGCTTATGTTTAGCGCGCATGTCGCCGGCTTTAATGCGTTTGGCTAAGACGATCTCTTCTTCAGAGGTCAAGAGCGGAAATTTGCCGATCTCGCGCAAATACATCCTGACCGTGTCATCAACGCCCACCCCTTTGATATCAGCTAGCTCCTTCTGTTTGGTTGCGTGAGGTGACTCATCCTCGGAGCTTTTAGGCTTCTTCTCTTTTCTTTCACTTACTTCGATCCCCAGCCCCAGGAGTTGTTCGATCTCACCCAGGTTCTTTTCCGGTTCAGGATAGATCGACATGATCTCTTCCGGGGTCAAATAGCCCTTGCGTGAAGCAGCGGCCTTTAAGAATTCAAGATTTTGTCGTTTTGCGTACATCATTACCCTCCATTTTGTTATCGCGAAAGCATTTAAGAAATTTCAGTCTTTAAGGCGGAAAGCAATTCGGCCGCCCGGTCCGGGTTGCCAGCTTTTTCCGCCTCTGTTATTTCCAGCTTCATTTCTTCGATTTTAAGCCGCAGACGTTCGTTCTTCAGCACGCTAAGGCAATCGTTAAGGATCTCTTCCATTTTATTTTGCTCAAGGCTGTTGCCGCTAACCAGGATCCGGGAAAGATATTTTTTTGAGCTTTCATCCGGCAGATTATCCAGCAAAAAGTGCGCTGGATTGTCTTGGCCCGCAAAATCAGTGCTAAAAAGCAGCGCGGCAATGGCGCTGGTCTCCGGCTGGTGAAAATCTTGAGCATTTAAACGCTCTTTAATAAAATTTAAGGCTTGAGTGCTTTGCGCAGCACAGGCAATCAAGTGCTTTTCAGCCTCAACGATCTTGGAAGCTGGCTTTTCGGTTGTGCGCTGGAGATTTGCGGTGTGACTGGATGGATATGAACGGTTGCGCTTGATCTCAGCGATAACTGTTTCTACCTCAGTTCTCAAGGAAGCTGCCGCGACCTTGGCATATTCTTTTCTGACAAAATCATCTTTCTCCTTGGCCAGAATTATCGCAACTTCTTTTAAGGCTTTTGAGCGTGATTCGATCTCCTTAAGATCATGACGCGCGAAAACCCGGTTGATCTGGAACTCAAGATAGGGCTGGGCGTCGCTCAGGCATTTTCTTAAAGCTTCAGCACCTTTTTTCTGGATTACTTCGTCCGGGTCTTTGCCGCCGGTAAGTTGCGTGACCTTGACCCGCAGACCCTGATTTCTTAAGAGATCGATTGACCGGTCAGCGGCAATGCCGCCAGCCGAATCAGCGTCAAAGGTCAGCACTATAGTATCGCAGTATCTGGCGATTAACTTGCACTGGTACGCGGTCAGCGCCGTGCCCATGCTGGCAACGATGTTGGTTATGCCGGCTTGGAAAGGGGTAATTAAGTCAAAATTCCCTTCAACCAGGATCGCTGTTTGGGTCTGCTTAATAGCTTCTTTGCTTAGATCAAGACCAAACAAGGTTTCTCCTTTATGGTAAATCCCTGTGTCAGGAGAATTTAAGTATTTTGGTTCTTCGTTTCCTAGGGCTCTGCCGCCAAAGGCTTCGACCCGGCCGCGTTGATTGCTAACAGGAAAGATCAGGCGGTTGCGGAAGCGGTCATAATAGCCGCCTTTGCCTTCGCGTTTCAGGCTCAGGCCGGTTTTCTCGATCAGGGTCGGGTCAGCGCCGCGCGAAACCAGGTAATTAAAAAGATTGTCCCAGCCTTGGGGGGCGTAACCTAAACGAAATTGAGCCACAGTCTTCGCATTGATCCCTCGCTGGTCGAGATAAGCGCGGGCGGTTTCGCCGCTCTCGTCTGCCAGGTTCTTTTGAAAATATTCAGCGGCCAGCTCAGTTATTTTATAAAGCTTATCTTTTAAGTCCTTGGCCGGACCGCTGCTGGCTGGCCGTGGCACTGCGATCCCCAGTTTATTGCCCAGCTCAGCTACTGCTTCAGCAAAGCCAATGTTTTCCATCTTCATAAGGAAAGCAAAAGCATTGCCGCCTTCGTTGCAGCCAAAACAGTGAAAGATCTGTTTTTCCGGAGAGACCGTGAAC
>JAHIZU010000023.1 GCA_018814265.1 Candidatus Margulisiibacteriota bacterium
CCTTCTTGAAATGATGACCAAAACGGCCCACGAACAAGGCGCCTATGGCCATGCCGGTGCCAGCGGCAAGGATCAGGTAGCCAAAGTTCTTGGCTCCTATGCCTAAGATCTTTTCGGAAAAACTAACCGCTAACAAGCAGATGGTTGCCAGGACTGCAGTGGCAAAGAACAGCTTGGCCAAAGCAAAGCGAATAATGGATTTGCGCCGGATGTATTCTAGGCCCATGATTAATTCCTTGAACAGGTTCATTAAGCTGGGGCTGGTACTTTTCTTTTTGTGCTTCAGAGAGATCATGAATGTGGCCAAGGTTGATGTCAAATGCAAAGAGGCAGAAATGATCAGGACCGTTCTGATGCCAAAAAAATTGGTCAATGGGGCTGCCGCTCCGATGCCGATGATCGAGGCAACCATCAGGGTCATCATGAACAGGGAGTTAGCTGCTATTAGATCCCTTTTTTCCACCAACGTAGGGATACTGGCTGTTTCCGCAGGGGCAAAAAATTGCGATACAGAAAATATTATAAAACTGAGCAGGAAGATCTCGCCCAGGTGGTGGCCGATGAACGGGATCAAGAGCAGGATCAAAGCGCCGCGCAGGAGATTGGCAATAACCATGACCAGCTTTTTGTTCCAGCGATCAACGAAGACCCCGGCGCTCGGGCCGAAAACGACCGCGGAGCCGCCAAAGGCCAGCAGCGGCAGGCTGGCGCCCAGGTTGCTCCTGGTCGCGCCGTAGGCAATGACGAGCAAGACGTAAAGCAGAAACCTGTCAGCTAATTGGGACATGAGCTGGTCAAGCCAGAGAAATAGAAAATCTTTATTTCTGAGGACGTGGGAAAACCGGGCATGCCTTGGGATTATAGTCAGCTTATTTACAGGTTTTAACATCGAATAATTTGTAAACAAAACACTGACCAGCCAGGCCGGTGAGCATCAAATAAAATCCGATAACCAGCAAACCCAACAAAACCACGTTGGGAACATAAATATAAGAGGGAATGATCAAACACGCGCCGCCAATAATTATCCTTATAAAGCGATCAGCGGTGCTTTGATTTTGCGGGATGGGCTTACCCATGCTTCCTCCTCTGTGCGATTTGACCGATATCTTAACATAATTGTCGCAAAAAACAAGAGTAATTTGAAAAAATGATTAAACTATGCTAAATTAAAGAGTCTCTTAAAGGAGGTCCTTATGCGTAAATTTCCGTTTGGATTAATGATCTTTCTGCTCTTTGTTTTCTGGTTTATTTTTCAGGGGCTGGTCTCGCTTTTTCCTACTTTGCTCTGGTTTGATAACCTGGGCTTTGCTTCAATTTTCTGGATGAATATCAAGGCTCAGGCTTTGACTGGCCTTGGTTTTGGCCTGCTGTTTTTGCTTATTGCCGCCAGCAACATCTTTGTGGCGCGCTGGCTGACCAAAGGAACCCGACAGACCAAGCTACGGCCTGAGAGAGACCTAAAAAAGATGATCTCGCAGCTGTTTGGTGAAGAAAGGGGCAGCGAAGGCGGAGATTACGTCAACGTTACCCCGGATCCAGGCCTGGAGAAAAAGATCAATCTCTTGTGGGGCCTCGGCATCCTGGTGGTTTCGATCTTCATGGGGCTGTCAGCTGTTACCCAATGGCAGGTTGTGCTCAAAGCCCTAAACGCTTCGGCGTTTGGTGTCAGCGATCCGGTCTTTGGCTATGATGTGGGGTTTTATGTTTTTAACTTTCCTTTGCAGAAGTTTTTGCAGGGTTTTATTTTCTCCGCGCTGCTGCTCTCAACCATCGCTGCTATCTGGAATTACCTGATATCCGGCAGTATCTCTTTTTCTCAGCTTAAACTTTCTTTCGGCCGGGGAGTAAAACCCCATCTGGCAATTCTCTTGGCGGCGATCACCCTGGTTTTTACCTGGGGCTTATGGCTGGGTGAGCTGGAAATATTGTATTCAGTGCGCGGCGTGGTTTTTGGCGCTGGCTATGCCGATGTTACAGCTCAGCTGCTCGGTTACAATTTACAGATCTTTGTGCTAATGATCACGGCAGCGCTTTTTGTCTTGACCATCTTTATTAAAGAAAACCGGCTGCCGATAGCTGGGATTGCCGCATACATTGTGGTGGCCATTGCCATGGGCGGCATTTATCCGGCAATCGTCCAAAACCTTCAGGTCAAGCCCAGCGAAATATCTATGGAAGCGCCGTATATAGCTAATGGAATTAAATTTACGCGTTTAGCTTACGGCCTGGATAAGATCGAGGAAAAAGAATTTGCCGCCAATTACAATTTGAGCCTGCGCGACCTGCGGCGCAATAACCAGACCATCAGCAATATCCGGCTCTGGGATCCGCGGCCCTTGATCAAGACCTACCGCCAGCTGCAGGGCATCCGCCTTTACTATGATTTTAATGATGTGGATGTTGACCGTTATGAAATCAAGGGCAAATACCAGCAGGTAATGCTCTCAGCACGCGAACTTAAGGTCGGCAAGCTGCCTGAGAAGGCTCAGACCTGGGTTAACCAGCATTTGAAGTTCACTCACGGCTATGGGGTTTGTCTTTCGCCGGTTAACGAGCAGACCCAGGAGGGCTTGCCTGATCTGCTGATCAAGAATATCCCGCCGGAAACAAAAACCAACTTAAAGATAAAACGTCCGGAGCTTTATTACGGTGAAGAGACTAATAATTATGTTATTGTCAAAACCTCTGAGCAAGAATTTGATTATCCCAAGGGGGATAAGAACATCTATACTACCTACCAGGGCAAGGGCGGGGTGCAGATCAGCTCGATTTGGCGGCGCCTGGCCTTTACGATCAAATACGCTGATCTGAAGATCCTGCTGACAGACTACATCACTTCTGATAGCCGAATTTTATTTGACCGCAACATTCACCAGCGGGTGAGAAAGATCATGCCTTTCCTGCGCTATGACCGCGATCCCTATATTGTTGTCTCTGACGGCAAGCTTTTCTGGATCCAGGATGCTTATACTACTTCGGACCTGTATCCGTATTCGGATCCAACTGGCTCAGGCTTTGACAAATTTAATTACATCCGTAATTCAGTTAAGGTCATTATCAATGCATACAATGGCGATGTTACATATTATATTGTTGATGATAAGGACCCACTGATAAAAACTTATCAAAAGATCTATCCAGCGCTGTTTAAACCGGTTGCCCAGATGCCGGAAGGCCTGAAAAAGCACCTGCGTTATCCAGAAGACCTATTCAAAGTCCAGGCGAATAAGTACGCGGCTTTTCATATGGATGATCCGGAAGTCTTTTATAACCAGGAAGACCTCTGGCACACGCCTAAGGAGATCTATGCCGGCTCAGAAGTTCCTATGGTGCCGTATTACATAATTATGAAGCTGCCGCAGGAGGAAAGGGAAGAGTTTTTGCTGATGCAGCCGTTCACGCCAAACAACAAAGATAACATGATCGCCTGGCTGGCGGGCCGCTCTGACCTGCCAAATTACGGCAAACTGATCGTTTACAAATTCCCCAAAGATAAACTGATCTACGGGCCAATGCAGATCGAAGCCAGGATCGACCAGCAAACAGAAATTTCCCAGCAGTTCACGCTTTGGGGGCAGGTGGGCTCGCGGGTCATTCGCGGTAATCTTTTAGCGATACCGATCGAACAATCAATTCTATATATTGAGCCGATCTATCTGGAGGCTTCCTCTGGTGAGCTGCCGGAGCTGAAACGGGTGATCGCGGTTTATGACAAAAATGTGGCTATGGAAGAAACGCTTGATCGGGCTTTGTCTGCTGTCTTTTCCGGCAAGGTATCAAGTTCCCGGGTCAGGGTAGAGGCTCGCCAGGATTTGAGCCCCAAAGTGCTGGCTCAAAAGGGACTGGAGATCTACAATCAGGCGCAGTCAAAACTGCGTCAGGGTGATTTTGGCGCTTTTGGCGACAGGCTGCAGGAATTGAAGAAGATATTGCAGGATTTAGCAAAGTAAGGAGATAAGATGTGTTAATTGAAAAAATATTTAATTTCTTTCGTAGGCCTCATGTTTATAGTCTTGGTGTTGGGGCCATACTTATTCTGATAATAGGTCTTGGTTCTTTTTACTTAAGTGGAGGATGTGGGCAAGTTGTCGTACCAGGAGGTGATACAACTCCTCCTCAAGTTGCTGATGTTTATCCTATTAGTGGAGCAACTGATGTGTCTATAGGTATTAA
>JAHIZU010000024.1 GCA_018814265.1 Candidatus Margulisiibacteriota bacterium
AATGGTGTTTGCTGCTAAAAAGCCGTATGGCGTAGTTGATCGCTATTCCGATGAAATGGTGTCTGTGCGGTATTTCCCGAATCATAAAGATAAAGAAACTGATCATGACTATTCTATACTAGATGCTGCAAATGAAGCTGCGAGTCTTACGGAAGCCACAAATGCTACCTGTGACGGCACTCCAAGTTCCCCTGATCCTATTCGCTTGGTTGCAAAAAAAAGCTTGATACCAAAGAAAGCAAGAACGCGCCCCATCATCTAAAGAAGAGATTTTCTTTCGTTACTTAAGCCGCTGGTCGCAAGATCAGCGGCTTTTTTTATGAGTACTTTCGCCGCAAGCCACGCAAAGCCTTAAGCGCGGCCGCCTCACCAGCTGCGATTAATCTTTTGGCTTTGTGAAGATCAAGCTGCCAAATATCTTCTTCTATATTAGGCTCGATCAGGATGTTGGCTTTTTTTCGTTGTTCCCGGCTCATTTTATGCATAACAATATCAAAAGCCCTGCCATACATCTGGAAAGGATCTTTTGGCATACTATGAATTGGCTTTGAGGGAACAACATCCACCGCAACAACATAGTTTGCGCCCATCCCTTTAGCTGTATCAATGGGCAGATTGTCTCCCAGCCCGCCATCAACCAAAAAATGGCCTCCAATTTCCTCCGGGGCAACAATGCCTGGCACAGCTGCGCTGGCAGCTACGGCCCTGGCTGTTTTTCCACGGCTAATTACAATTGGCTCACCCGATTTAATATCTGCGGCAACAATTGACAAAGGAATTTTTAAATCACTAAAATTCAGGTCGCCAATATATTTGATGATCAGATCTTTAACCGCTTCTCCAGAAATAAAACCTGGCCGAAAAAAGGCTATTCTAAAAATCTGCCCCCATTTTATGCGCAAAGCGATTTCCTCTATCAAGCGCACTTCCATCCCCGCAGCATAGGCCAGTCCCACTAAGGCGCCTGAAGAAGTGGCGGCAATACATTCGATCGGAATATTGTTTCTTTCTATGACCTTAAGCACGCCAATGTGGGCAATGCCGCGGGCAACGCCTCCACCCAAAACTAAACCTATCCTTTTTTTGCCCAATATTGGCCAAAACATAACATTATGATAGCAAACAAACAAGGCCCCTGCAACACCAAAATATGCAAGTTTTCAGCTGTAAAACACGATAAATATAGTAGAGAATCCCAAGGAGGATCCCAGTGGGCGGAGTCGTAACAACACTTTATAATAGCTTTCACATACCTACCTCGCAGCAAGGCACCTCGCCAAACGTAGCCACGGAAGGGGTAGCTGTTGACCCAGAATATACTGATCGGATCCAGCTGTCTCCCGGCGCGCTACAGGAAGTCACAGCATATCTTGATGAAAACCGCGACGGCACGGTCGATCAGGATGAAGCTGACAATTTCATTGGGCTGATTGACGGCAATGCTGGCGGAAATACTAACGGACAGGCTGAAGCCTGGGAACTGATCGATGAAATATACAGCCACGCGGATAACTTCCCCCAGCTCATTGCAGACTTAGCTACCAATGGTTTTGAAAATCCGCTACAGGTTACCGAAGAAATGTATGACTACGTTGATGGCTTGCTGGATCGACACTCGGGCGGAAACAGCGAAAATCTAACTGCCCTGGAAAGAGCAATTATTATTTATCGCGCGGTCATTGCTGAAGGCCAATCTTTTACTGTTGGAAACGCAACCTACGAAGGGTTTTCACTGGCCGAAGGTGGTTTAAATATTTCCTACGATAACAGTTCGTTTGCTGATTCCAGGATCACCTCCGGCAACCTGCTCCCTGAAGAAGTTGTCGGAATCTGGCCAGACCCACTATCACCAGCGGAAGATCAACCAGACAGATATGCCCAGTGCCATGAATTTACTCATTTGCTTTCCGGACTGCTGCGCGCCGCAGGGATCAAAGCCAACGTAGTCCTGGCACCCAGCCACGCCTATGTAAATGCCTCGCTGGAAGGAGTTAATTACCGCATAGATGGGGCACAACCCGGAAATACTTTTTCCATAATTAACGGGAATCACGTAAGCGACGTAGCAGCCATGTCCGCCCACCAGTCGCACGAAGCCAGTATTTTTCGAGAACAGGCAGAGAGTCTTGGTAGTTCACCCGGATCTGCGGATATTTTAACGGGAGAAGCTTTAAATAATTATCACAATGCTCTTGAGCTTAATCCCCTTAATGCAAACGCCTGGCTGGGAATCAGCAACATATATAGAGCCCAGGGCAATAACGCAACCGCCCTTGACTATTTGCAAAGAGCCAATGATCTCCAAGGAGATAATCCCAGCATTCTACAATCATTAGGAGAAGTCCATGAAGCCCTAGGCAATAGGGATGTAGCAGCTGGTTTTTATTTTAGGGTCAACTGGATAAATGAACAAAACAATCCCAGCCCTTATATCACCATTGGCGGCAATTAATGGCGGTTGGCGACTAAAGAGGAGGTGATAGCGCCAGTGACAGAAATAAGTTCAGTGCTTAACACGCGATTTTCACGAGTCCTACCCCCTGATAGGCAACCTACATCTGATCGTCAAGAAAGCCTTGAGGGTTCCGATCCAGACATAATAGATCAGGTCCAATTAACCTATGAAACTGTGGTGGACACTGATCTTAATAATGACGGAACAATAGATGAAGCTGATGAATTTATCCAAAGAGTCGATGGGAACACAGGCGGGCAAATCAACGGGGAAATTGAAACTGACGAATTACTTGAAGAAATTTTTGAACATAGAGAACAATACGCAGATGTTATAGAAGAACTGCGCGAGGCTGGATTGGAAGATCCCTTTCAAATAACACAAGCCATGGAAGACCATGTCTCATCCTTATTTGAAAGTTATACACCTGAAACTCAGTTAGACAAAGCCCTCCTTTTGTTTATGTACTTAATACCATCAGATCAGCCTTTTGAATTCGATGGAGAAGAATACTATGACTATGGTCTCGAAGAAGGGCTTAACATTCACTTTGACTCAAATTCCTATTCCCCGGCTAGATTAGGCCGCGGAAACCTTTTGCCCCAGGAAATCCTGGAAACACCTGGAAGCGAGAGGATAGCTAACTGTCTTGAATACAGCCAACTCCTGGTTTGTTTTCTTCGAACTGCTGGAATTGAAGCCTATGTTAAAGAAGATCCTGGACATGCCTATGTAATTGCTAATTTAGACGGGCAAACATATAGACTGGATCCGGCAAAGCTAGACTTTGCAAGAACGGACAGCCCGCCTAACACTGACAGAGAAGTGATTGCCGCACACCATTTTAATGAAGGCTCAAGGCATATTGACCAAGATAGATTTGCTGAAGGACTCGAATGTCTGGATAGAGCCCTTGAAATTAGACCCGACTATGCCATAGCCTGGAATGAAAAAGGAGCATTGCTACACCAAATAGGGAACAATGAAGAAGCTCTGGCGTGTTTTAATCAAGCCATTGAAATTGATCCCAACGAAGGCTTGTTCTGGAAAAATAGCGGCGTGGTTCTTATGGAATTAGGAAGGACTGATGAAGCCAGAATATCTTTTGAAAGATATCTTGAACTTGAACCCGAAGCCGAGGACGCCGATGCTGTCCGGACAGTTTTGGAAAGTTTACCGCAACAAAGAAAAGAAATCAGTTAATTTGCTCTTTCGGCTAACCTTTTTAAATGATAAACTATTGCAACCAAAAATCCATTTTGCTATAATGACCCCGTATGAAAGAGTACCCGCCTGATAAGATCCGCAACGTTGCTATTATCGGTTCCGGCTCGTCAGGAAAAACCTCGCTCGCAGAAGCCTTGCTCTTTAAAGCCGGCGCGATTCAACGCCAGGGTGCAGTGATCGAAGGCACCACCACCTCTGACTAAGATCCCGAAGAGATCAAACGCAATATCAGCATCCACTCCACCCTGCTGCCATTTGAATGGAAAGACTGCAAGATCAACCTGATCGATACTCCTGGTTTTATTGATTTTATCGGTGACACGACCTCCGCCATGCGGGTCGTTGACTGCCTGATCATCGTGATTGACGCAGTCACTGGTCACGGCGCAGCCCTGGAAAATCTCTGGAAGATCGCTGACAAATTAGATCTGCCCCGGATTATCGTGATCAACAAAATGGACAAGTCACAGGCTGACTTTGACGGCACCATGGAAAAACTAAGAGCCAAGTTCAGCAAAGAGGTCGTGCCAGTCGAAGTGCCTATTGGCCAGGGAGATGATTTTAAAGGTGACTTCAGTTTGCTCAAACATGAAGTCCCGGAAGAATTAAAAGAGACCGTTGCCATTCATAAGGAAATGCTGATCGAGGGTGTGGCTGAGATAGATGAAACCATCCTGACTGAATACCTGGAAAACAAAGAGATCACTGAAGAGGAACTAAAGGAACATTTGATCACCGCACTGGACCACGACAAGATCTTCCCAGTCTTTTGCGCTTCAGCAACTAAGAATATTGGGACTGAAGATATCCTGGACGCCCTGGTTTCCTGGATGCCTCCAGCTAATGAAAAAGAGATCCCGGCCAAAGATAATATAAAAGTAAAGCCTGACGCTAAGGAACCTTTTTCTGCTTACGTTTTCAAGACCGTCAGCGAGGCCCACATCGGTAATTTGACCTATATTCGAGTATATTCCGGCACAATTATGCCCTCCTCTCCGGTCCTTAATGCTACCAAAGGCAAAGACGAACGGATTGGCCAGATCATCACCATGCGGGGCAAAACCAAGGTTGATCTGCCGCAGCTCACCGCCGGGGACATTGCCGTCTTGCCAAAACTAAAAATAACCGGCACAGGGGATACGCTTTGCGACAAAAACAAGGCAATCATTTTTGAGCCAACCACCTATCCTGAACCAGCCATGTCCTTTGCCGTGAGACCAAAAAGCAAAGCCGACCAGGAAAAAATGGCGCTGGGGCTGAGCAATTTTACCCATGAAGACCCAACTTTTAAAATGAGCTATAACGCGGAGACCAAAGAAACAGTCATCTCCGGCATGGGCGATGTTCATCTGGAAGTGATCTTAAAGAAAATAAAAGAAAGATACAATATTGATATCGAGATCGGCGAGCCCCGGATACCTTACAAAGAAACTATTTTGGGCAAGGCCAAAGGTCAGGGCAAGTATAAAAAGCAAACCGGCGGACGCGGTCAGTACGGCGATACCTGGCTGGAGATCGAGCCCCTGCCCCGCGGCAAAGCTTTTGAGTTCGTCAATAAGGTCGTTGGCGGAGCAATTCCCAGAAATTATATTCCCGCCGTTGAAAAAGGGGTTAGGGAAGCCATGGGCTCGGGGGTTATCGCGGGCTATCCCGTGGTAGACCTTAAGATCACGCTATTTGACGGCTCCTACCATGAGGTCGATTCGTCTGATATGGCCTTTAAGATCGCCGCCTCCATGGGGTTTAAAAAGATCTTTCAGGAGGCTAAACCGATCCTGCTGGAGCCGATCGTTGAGATCACGGTCAGCGTCCCGCCTGAATTTGTCGGTGAAGTGACCGGAGACTTAAATAAAAGACGAGGCAGGATCGCAAACATTGAAGCAGACAAGGTCATCGCCGCCGTGCCGCAGGGCGAAATATCCAAATACGCCACTGACCTGCGCTCCTTTACCCACGGGCAGGGAACTTTTAGCACAAAATTCTCACATTACGAACAGGTTCCACCGCAAACTCAACAAAAGCTGGTGGAAACTTATAAAAAATTAAAAGAAA
>JAHIZU010000186.1 GCA_018814265.1 Candidatus Margulisiibacteriota bacterium
TCAGCCTGATCTTTGGCATCCTGCTTCTTGTCCTACCGGCAGCTTTTTGGGAGCAATTTGCCCGGCTGTTCAATCGACCGGTTTTAGCGATCGATCAAAAATTACGGACTCATAACTTTGTCATTGGGTTTGTGTTTTTGATCGTTGGGACCTGGACCATCTTTTTTGCCCTACAATACCCGGAATTGTGGTTTTTGCAGTTTTTGGGCGTGCCCTTGGTGATCTTTGGCCTGTTCTATGTCTTTTTGCCGGATTGGGCGAGTCGCTTCTCAACTTTGGCTGAACAAACGGTTATTACCTTTGATCAGGTCGCCATTGGTTCGCGCGTCAGCCTGGGGATCGTCCTGATCCTGGCGGCAATCTACATTTTCCTGCGTTTAGCGGTTGCTTCAAGGATTTAAAGTTTAACTTACTAACTACCGGCGCAGTGTGCCAACCATCCGGAAGATAGGCAGGATAACCGAGGCCATGATAAAACCGACTATGCCACCAACAAAAACAAGCAGCAAGGGCTCAACTAAAGCTGTGACCCTTTTGATGGAATAGTCAACTGACATCTCATAAAAGTTCGCTACCTTTGTCATCATCTTGTCCAAAGAACCTGTTTCTTCCCCGACCGCAGCCATCTTGACCGCCAAGGCAGGCAGCTCACCGCTTCTTTTAAGCTGATCGGATAACGTCCCGCCCTTGCGCACATACTCGTACGTATCCTTGATCACTCCGGCAAAGACCGAGTTTTCCGTGGTCCGGGATAATGTTTCAAGCGTTTGCAGCATGGGCACGCCGGAAACAAGCAGCGCTGACAGGGTCCGGGAGAACCTGGCTATTTCTATCTTACGCGCTAGGCTTCCGATGATGGGCAGGTCAAGAATAAGCCTGTCCATAAAGGCTTTGCCGGTCTGGCTTTTTTTGGCGAAGTGCAGACCAATATAAGCAGCGACCAAAAACAAGATAATTAACAGCCAGCTGCTGCGGATAAAAAGATTCATCTTGTAAAGTATTAGGGTAGGCAAGGGGAGAGGGACTTTGGCATCTTGAAAGATCTTTACGAACGAGGGCAGTACGGTTATGATAATAAAAATAACAACAAACAAGCTGAAGATAAGCAAGATTATCGGATAAAAGAGGGCGGTGAGGATCTTTTGCCGGATCTCGGCTTGCTTTTCAATAAAGATCGTCAGCCGAGCCAAGACATCATCCAAATTACCGGCCACTTCACCGGCTGCAACCATGTTGATGAATAAGGCTGAAAAGATCCCGTGGTGCTTGCGTAGGGCTTCTGCAAAAGAGGCGCCGCCCCGGATATCTTCTGCCACTGTGGCGATGGCGGATTTAAGGCGCGGGTTTTCAGTTTGATCAGCCAAAACCTCAAGGGCAACGGTCAGTGAAAGCCCGGCGCCGATCATGGCTGAAAGCTGGGAGGTAAGCATAACGTAATCTTCGGTCTTGATCCTGCTCAGGCTGGGAAGTTCGGCCCGGAACGAAAAAAATCCTCCTGCTTTTTTGACCTGTATTACGGTGTAGCCTAGGTCGTGCAGATGGTCGGCAACTACCTCGGAGCTGGTGCCAGACATCTTGCCTTGAATCGCCTTGCCCTTATCATCCCTTACTTTATAATTAAAATCCGCCATAATTACTCCATTCGGGTCACTTCGAGTATCTCGTCTATGGAAGTGACCCCTTGCAGTACTTTTTCAATGCCGTTTTCCCGCAGGGTTTTCATCCCAGCCTCTTTAGCGGTTGCTTTGATCGTTGATAACGGAGCTTTGGACAGGACCATTTCTTTGATCTGTTCGGTCATTACCAGCAGTTCAAAAATGCCAATGCGGCCTCTGAACCCGTCTTTGCATTTCTTACAGCCTTTTCCCTTGTAAAAGGTCTGGGCTTTCTTTTCGTGGGACAGCCCGATTTCTTCCAGCACCTGGGGATTGGGGGTAAAAGGCTCTTTGCACTCATCACAAAGCTTGCGTACCAGCCGCTGGGCCAGGATACCAACGACTGAGGAGGAGACCAGGAACGGCTCAACTCCCATGTCGATCAAACGAGTAAGGGCGCTGGTCGCGTCATTGGTATGCAAGGTGCTTAACACCAGGTGGCCGGTCAGGGCCGAGTGGACCGCGATCTCGGCTGTTTCCAGGTCCCTGATTTCTCCGACCATGATGATGTCCGGGTCCTGGCGCAGGATGGAACGCAAGCCAGTAGCAAAGGTCAAGCCTCCTTGCGGATTGACCTGCGCCTGCCTGATGCCAAAGAGGTGATATTCAACCGGATCCTCAATGGTCATGATATTTTTCTTGGGGGAATTAAGGGTGTTAAGCGCTGAGTAGAGTGTAGTAGTTTTTCCGCTGCCGGTTGGGCCGGTAACCAAAATAATGCCGTAAGGAGTGGCCAGGAGTTTCTTAAAACGCTTGTTATCCTCACTGGAAAAGCCCACTTCTTCAACGCCAAACAGGACCGCGCGGCTATCCAGCAGCCTCATGACCACGTTTTCGCCGTAGATCGTGGGATAGGTTGAAACGCGCACATCAATTGGGTTACCCTCGATCTCGATCTGGAATCGGCCGTCCTGGGGCGCGCGCTTTACCGCGATGTTTAAGTCAGACATGATTTTGGCGCGAGAGATAATGGCTGGCTGCAGGTGTTTGGGCATAGTGGCGATGTCATAAAGGATGCCGTCAACCCGTTGTCTGATGCGCAAAATATTTTCATCCGGTTCAATATGCAGGTCTGAGGCGCGATCATGAAAGGCGCTGGCAATAAAAGAGTTGACCAGTTTGATCACCGGAGCTTCTTCGGCCAGGCTCTGCAATTTTGAGGGATCGCTCTCTTCTTCGGCCACGGCCACGGATTTTAGATCAATCTTTTCCAGGATCTCGCCCAGCGAACCGGTAGTCTTGTAGAGTTGACTGATGGCTTGGGTGATTTCTGAATTCGGCGCGGCCTGCGCTTCAACCTCCAGCCCGGTCTTAAACTTGATTTCATCTTTGACGATCACATTGAGCGGATCGGACATGGCAATGACCAGTTTTTTTTCTTTGCGCACGATCGGGATCAGATGGTAGCGGCGGGCGAAGGTTTCCGGGATAAGGGATAAGATTTGTGGGTCGATATTCTTCAGATCAGCCTGGGGCATCTTGCAGAACTCCGTGTAATATTTTAAGACCGAATCTTCGCTGGCCATTCCCAGCCGAACTACTACGTGGCTGAGCGCTTCGTCGGTCTTTTCAGACTCAAGCCGTGCCGTTTGCAGCTGGTTAGTGCTGATGATTTTGTTTTCAACCAAGAACTCGCCAAGAGTTTTTCTTGCCTTAGGCATGATTTTTAGTAATATATAATTTTTGCGGCCTAAAGTCAACTTAAGCCGAACAATCCGAATCCCAGCTTGACAACTTTTAGCCTGGGAGTATAATTTATACAATGCTTGAGTTTATTACGGATATAATTGTTGGCCTGAATATTGTTTTGATTCTCAGTTCTGTTTTTTTGGTGCTGGAGATCTTCCGGTCTGTTGGCAGGGATGATCTGTATGTTCTGGCCAAGGGCTGGAAATACCTGGTGCCAGCGGTCATTATTATGGCCGTGCTGCGTGTCTACGATTTTTTTATTGAATATAGTATTTATACTTCTTCGCGAGTTGTGCAGGAGTCAATGTACCTGGTCTTTACGGTCTTTCTTTTTTCTGGCTTGCTGGTCCAGTACCTGGCCATTAAGAAAACACTGGATAGCAGGGAATAACTTATGGAAGTAAAAGTTTTCGGCAAACCTGGCTGCGAATTTTGCAAGACCACCATGAAGAAATTTGAGACTTTTCTTGGCCGTTGGAACATTGATGCCAACAAGGTTAAATTATCTTTCTTTGACATGGAAACAGTTGATGGTCTGGCTGAAGGCGCTTTCTACGAAGTAATCAAAATCCCCGCCACGGTGATCGAGGCCCAAAGCGATGTCCTGGCCCGCTGGGACGGCAAGGTTCCTCTCTCAGAAGAGTTCAAGGGATATTTTTCAGACTTCTTAAGCACTGCCAATTAAAGCTCCGGCCGGATAATGATCGCGTTGCTAACCCTTCTTTGATAACCGCTGGTTGGTATGTTTGCCAGCCGGTTGTTGATGATCATGGTGCTGGAGCTGCCGCCGTCCAGATTCATGGCCTCGTAAGCTCCCAGGCTTAACAGCAAATTAGAGAGTTCTTCTAAAGTTACTCCAATGCTTATTTTTGCATCTTTTCTAACTTGCTGGCGCCGGGGAGGGCCGTCAACAGTAACCAGCAGTAACTCTTTTTCTTTGGTGATCCCAACAGCTGTGCGGGCTGCCCGGCCTTTGGCAATGTCTGTTTGAAATTTTTCCTCGTGTTTGGAAATATAGGTCCGGCCGGTTTTGAGCAGCCGGGGGCCGCCGGAAATAAGATGGATGATCTTCTCTGGCGAGGTGTTATAAGGGACAATTTTGATCTGGGTCGTAAGCTTATCCCCCAATCTAAGATTATCTGCCAGGACCTCAATGGCCGGGCCATTAGCTGATAGGACATAGCCGTCCTCAGGGATTTTTGAATCAGAGACGTTGATCTGGCTGATTTTTCCGTTGGCGACCACTACTTCAATGCCATTATTGTTGGTGCCGGTTTTTTCTCCCCAGACCGGCGTATACATGATCACATCGTTGCTGCTCCGCTGCTGGTTGATGCCCGTGATTTTATAGCGGGTGCCGTTCTTGATCGTAAAATAGGCGGAAATAAAAAGATTGTCGATGTAGGGTTGATTGGCCTCATCGAGAAAAAAAGCTGTTCGATCATGGATGGAATAGGAAAGCAATTCCTGGTCTATCATCAGGGCGCCCAATGGTCTGCCATTGGAAGCAAAGTAGGTGCCATTTATCCCTGCCAGGGCCTGCTGCTCCGCCACAATGTTACTGACTTTATCAAGATAAAAATGGCTGGTTGAGCCTCTTTGCACCCAGGGGGTCAAGAGATTGACAAATGATTCGACTATGTTAGGCGTTTGTGCCTGGGCCAGGGCAGGCCGAACCCGCGCCTTGTTAAGGTCAACGCGCAGCACACTGGCTGTAACTGGTCCGGCGGCCAGGCCTTTTTTAACCTTGAGAAACTCAACTCCGTCGGCGATGGTTCCACCGGAAACAATGTTCAGATATTCCCGGCCAAAATCTACTACCAGCCGGGGCGGATCATTTAAATAAAAAATGTTGTAGTCAATCGGTTCAGCCAGCGGGATAGTGATCTTGATATCTTGGCCGTCTTTTTCCACTTCCAAATAGCGCACGATCAGATCGTTAAGCTCAACATAGCTTTGGATGTCCGGGCTGGCAATAGTATTTTTCAGGCGCAGGATGATTTTTTCTTTTGACTCATCGGTATCATAACTAAAGGCGCCGTCGAAATCAAAGACCGTGCGGATCTTATCAGGATAATAGCCAAAACGGATGCGATAGAGAATTGAGGCCTGGGCTAGGTTAGCGCCAACAATTAATAGCAGCAAAACAAGTGCAGCTCGGAAACCCGAGACGAAACGTCTCGGTTTCCTCGCTGGCTTCCAAAAATTACACAAGGAGTTTGTCCTCTTCGGCAAAATGGTCATAGGCCAGCTTTTTCTTGTCCCACTTAGGGAAACTTAAAACAATGCCTACCAGAAGCGTGGCTAAAAGCCAGCAGCCGCCTAACAAGACCAAAGCCAAAACATCATAACCGCCATAGGGTTTTTGGAATTCTGAGATAAGGTTCGAGACAAAAATGATTAAAAGCACGCCTGGCGTTATATATCTTATAGCAATGTCCCAGAGACGGTTAATGCCCCAGTCAGACACTGCGTTAATATGAGTGCGCAAAATTTTAGCCTTAAGAAACCAGCCTACCACCAGGCATTCGAGAATTCCAGCAATAATTAAGCCGTACTGGTTAATATAATGGTCAACAATATCCAACCAGTAGAGTCCTGCGCCCGAAGCAAATATTAAGCTGCCAAGGAAACCGACTGCGCAGAGCGCAGAAACAACTATTTTACGGTTCCAGTCAAATTTATCTGTCACAGCCCGGCTAAAGGCTTCGATTAAAGAAATGCCTGAGGAAATTCCAGCGATAACCAAAGCGCCAAAGAAAATCACGCCAAACGCTTCCCGCATAAACGGCAATAAAGAAATCGCCTGCGGATAAGCGACAAAAGCCAAGATCGGGCCGGACTTGACTACTTGATCAACCGGCAAACCGCTTTTAACAGACATGTAACCCAAAACCCCAAAAACAGCAAACCCGGCCACAAAAGAATAAAAACAATTAACCAGGCTGGTTATTACCGCGTTTTTAACAATATCTGTTCGTTTAGGTAAATAGCTGGCATAAGCAATCATCACACCAAAACCCAAAGTCAAAGTGAAAAATATCTGGCCATAAGCAGCAATCCATACTTTCCAGTTAATAATTTTGGAAAAATCCGGCTTCAAGTACCATTTAATTCCTTCCCAGGCGCCAGGAAGAGTCAATCCCCATCCCACTAAAATTAAAGTCAGGACGAAAAGTAAGGGCATAAAGATTAAACAGGCTTTTTCAATGCCGTGGTTAACTTCGCGAAAGCAGATCAGCCAGGTCAAGAACCAGACAAAAGCTAAAGAAAGCAAGATGTGAAGTGGAAGGCCGCCGAGCTGAAACACACCGGGGCTTAACTTTAAAAAGTCATTTAAAAAGAAAGTTTGGGCATCAGCGCCCCAGGCCAGGTTAAAGCTATAGAACACATAATTTAAACACCAGCCGATGACCACAGAATAAAAGAGCATGATCCCAAATGTCGCAAAGACCGGCATCCACCAGCCCAGCCACTCGAATTTTCTGCTGATCTTGGCAAAAGCCAGAGAGGAA
>JAHIZU010000025.1 GCA_018814265.1 Candidatus Margulisiibacteriota bacterium
CTGCCCAGTGCCTGGCTGGCACATCGAGGTAAGGGCTTTCCAAAACAGTAGAAAGGCTAAGCTTGGAAAACCTGACAGTCATGATCGCGCCTTCAACGCGATTAAGCCAGCGCCAGGGGCGGAAGGTCTTATCCGGGTAGCCAATGACTAAACTGTTATCAAAGCCTGATTTTACGTAGGGCGCGATCTTTTCGCTAGTTTCCACGTCAGTGAATGGGAAAGGAGACAGCTCCGTAGCCGGCGGCACTTTGCCCACGTTGAGCAGCCGCATAAGATAATCGACCCGCTGGGTGGTTTTTTCCGGTTGAAAGGTCCCGTCAGAAAATCCGGGCATAATATTTAAGGTGCCCAGATATTCGATATCGTTGTTGGCCCAGTAATCATCAGGCACGTCAGAGAATTTTTGCAAACGAAGCACGCGCAGCCTGATGCTTTCAACTACTTTGCGGTCGTGGTTTAAGCCGGCAACCCAGATGGTGTTTTTCCCCAGCATCAGGCTGACCTCGGTTTCAAATTTGCTGTTATTAATTTGCACGTCTTGGTCATTGATACTGACGATCTTGATGTTGGGGTCATCAACTTTCCCAATAACTATCACCGTAGACTCGTGGGTGATCAGCTTATCCTCTGGCGAGATAACGGTTAGCGGGATCCTTTTGCCGCCAACCAGGGCCAGAGAAAAATAATGCGTGTCATTGCTGGCAATGTCGTTATAGCGGTGAAAAGCGTAATCAAATCGAGTGCCAAAAGCCAACAAGCTTAGGCCAGCTGTGGGGTTGCTGGTGACCGAGAGGGCTGTGCCAGTGCCCGTGCCAACAACGTCCTGATCTATCCCGCCCCGTATGGCAAAAGCCTCAGTCATCCACCATTCCAAACCCAGATGCCAGAAAGGCGGAATGGTTGGCTGGGTCGGTTGAAGTTCATAATCTAAACCAAGGTTGATGCCTGCGCCGCTGGGTATCTTCATATTCGCGCCCACGATTAAGGTTGAGGGGATGGATTCTGTTAAACCAGTGCTCCAGGTCATTTTACCACCCAGGCTGGCTGGCATGACGTTCTTGCCAGTCAGGCCCAGGGAAAGGGTATCAGACTGTTTATACAATAAGCCCAGATCAAGGTCATAGCCCTGACCATTGCCGCTGCTGGTGCCGCTAATGTTTTCAGTGAATAATTTCAAGGTTGACCCAAAGGAAAGTTCCGGCCAGAGGATGGTGTTGGCGTAGCTAAAGGCTAGGGCATAGTTGTTGTAGTTGTAGCTGACTGATTCAGTGGTTGAGGGGATAACTCGGTATTCTCCAGTGGCGATCTCTACCAGATTCAGGACCGGGGTATTAAAGCCCAGGCTGGCTCCGGAATAACCAACGCCAATTGAGCCAAATTGAGCTGGGGTGGCTGCCGCCAGGGTAAGGTAATTGACCATATTAACGAAGCTGGCTGACATGGTTAACGCCTGGTTGCCCTCGATGCCAGCCAGACCAGCTGGATTAAGATACATGGCGCTTATGTCATCAGACAGGCCGACAAACATTTTACCCATGCCTAAGGGCCGGGCGCCGACGGCTAAGCGGGTAATATCAGAAGCGAGTTTGACCTCTTGGGAGAAAGCAACCCTGCCTGAAAACAGCAAAACATTCAGTAATAAAAAAAGAACCAGAAATACTTTAAAGTATTTTCTCATTTATTTCATGTTTCTTTTCTTTTTTTCTTTACTTTCTTTCCTCTTTAGTCTATCACCACAAAATATGTTTGTCCAATCAATTTTCCGTTAGAAAAACCCTGGAGAACATATGAGCCGTTAGAAATAGTTGTGCCGGAATCTGTTGTGCCATCCCATATATACTCGTTATAACCGACTTTGCCGCCTGTTTGGCCAGCGGCAAATGTGCGATGGAAAATAGGCCTCATGTTTACCACATCATAGATGATAAGTTGGATCGGTTGGTCAGCGGAAAGCGTATAAGCGATCCTAGGCTGCGAGGCCGACGCACTGGCCTTGAGGGCGCTGCTTGAGGTTTTTGTCGGATAGAAGTAGAGGCCTCCAGGAAACTCGAAACGGACGGCCGCGGGTTGAATTGTTGTTGACCCGTCGAGAGTAACATGGAGATCCCAATCGCCAACAGTTGTCATAGCTGTGTCTTTAGGTGGCACAACGATATAATAAGTAACTTGGCCATTGATTACCTTGATATCCGTAGCCTGGATTACCTGATCTCCCTTAACTAATTTAATGTCTATATTGTCAGGAATATTTTTGCCAGTGAGGCGAAATGATTTTGCTATACCTATCGATCCCATAAATTCCGTCCTTTTAGCTGACTTATCCAGCGTTATAGTTGGGATGGTGGTAGTGGTAGGAGTAATGGTAGTTGTGGTCGTGGTAGCAG
>JAHIZU010000187.1 GCA_018814265.1 Candidatus Margulisiibacteriota bacterium
ATAAAATTGGAGCCGATAAAACCAGCCCCGCCGGTGACTAAGATCTTCACGCTATAATCCTCCTGCGAGCAATGATTATAACACAAAACACTTCTTAGCTTAAGTGAAATTTTATTGTTTTTTTATCGAAAATCAAGCAGAAGGTAAATATCATGACAAGAATTATTCCGCCGCCAGACAGAGCCAATCCAGTATCTCGGGGAAGCCATACGCCTTTGCGTTTTATACCGCTTTCAGCCTCGGCAGCAAAGAGACATTCAACTCAAATATTAAAACTGATCAACCTCGTTACCCAGGGACATTGGGACAGCTCAAAATTGCTCCAATTATTTCAAGCACACGCAGGGGTAGAAAAATTCAGTGAACTGGCGTTCCAGGAAGATGATCTAGTGGGACTCACTATCGCTTATCCAACGGCCCACCTTATACGAGGAGAACAGGTCGAAAGCGTTTTTGGCAGAAGAGTTTGCGTTGCTGAGACACGTCAACGAACCAGCCTCGGCACCAGGCTCCTGGTCAGAGTAGCTGATAAGATCAGAGAATCAGCTCATGGCCCTGATTATCCGATTGTCTGGGTGACTGCGCAAGATAACATACACAGCACCAGTTTTTATGCGCGGGCAGGCTTTGATCCAATAGACGAAGTAACTAACCCCGAGGGTCATACTGATAATATTTATCTGGCTACACCAGAAGAGATGAAAGCAAAACTAGCCCGGTTTCTTAGACGCTAATCTGATCCTAAGCTTTCTTCTTAGCCAACCCTTCGTCGTAAAGCTCCAGCACTTTTTTAACAATATTGCTCCAGTCATACTTGGTCTCTACCAGTTTCCGGCCGGCTTTGCCCATCTCAATGGCCTTTTGGGGGTTAGCAAGCAGCTCAATACATTTTTCAGCGATCGCCTCAGAGTTTTGCTTAGGCACCAGAAAGCCGGTGGTGCCAACATCCATGACCGCGTTAGGGCCTGGAATGTCAGAAGCAATGACCGGGGTGTAATTAACGAACGATTCCAGCTGGACAATACCAAAAGCTTCCAACCGATTGATCGAAGGGAAAACATAGACCAGAGAAGAATAAAACAATTTGACCAGCACGTCAAAGGTCACCATGCCGTACATTTCGATGGACTTTCTGATCCCCAGCTTATCGATCAGTCCATTAATATGGGCTTTTTCTTCGCCATCACCGCAAATAACTAATTTTGTGTCAGGGAATTTCGCCAGGATCGCAGGCATGGCCTTAACCATATAATCACAGCCTTTGTTCCCCGCCATTCTGCCTAACCACAGGAGCTGCTTGGGGTTTTTGTCTTTTTCCGTTAAACCAAGCTTCTTTTGCATCTCGTCAATGTGATCGTGAAAAATACCGATCGGGATGTGGCGGACGTTCTTGATATATTTTAGAACTGGAGACGTCTCCGCATAGGTCTTGGTTGTATTGTAAACAATATCCGCGTGTTTTAGCTGCATGCGTGCCATAACATTGGCGCTTTTTTCCAGGCTTCTCACAAAGAAACCAGGCACTGGGATGCCATAATATTTTTCAGAGACTGTAATATCACAATGATAGGTAACCACCACGGGCTGCGGCACTTTATTCAAAACTTCCCTTAAGAAACCAAACGAAGGCACATGGCAATGAACAATGTCAAAGCCTTCCAGCATTTTAAGGTCGAATTTCTTTTTGGTTACTGGCAAGTAGCTAAACAGATTGGTGGCTGGCAAACGGATAACCTTAAAGCCCTGCATCATCTCCTCAGCCGGCGCGTTCTTTTCAGCCGGCAAATTGGTGGAAATGACCGTGACCTCATGGCCAGCCCGGATCAAGGCAACAGAGAGATCCTTAACATATTTCTCCGTTCCTCCAGTGTGCGGGTAAAAGTAAGGGACCAGCATTGAGATTTTCATGATTTCCTCCTAGTTTACGGAAACCTGAGACTAAACGTCTCGGTTTCCTTTTTTTATTCTATTATTGGAAACCGCGAAGTTCATTCGCAGGTTTCCAATAACTTCAAAACTTTCTCCGATTAATAAAGTTCGAATACAAGTTCAGCCAAAAATACTTATCAAGACCCTTGGCAAAAGATGGTATCATATAGGGCCAGCGCATGCAAGAAGAACAAATATCCTCCCTGCCCTGTGAGCCTCCCTGGTTAAAGAAACAGGGAGTAACCTGTTGACCATCCGGCAGGATGGTTATAGTTGAGCTAGCCGCTTTACAACGCGGCATAAAAACG
>JAHIZU010000188.1 GCA_018814265.1 Candidatus Margulisiibacteriota bacterium
GGCTGTTGCTGAAAATAGCTCGTGGGTGTCAAAATCATCCGGCACTTCAATACAGGCGTTGTTTCCTTTCAGCCTTTTGGCCGCGACATGGCGAAGTTTGGGGCCCGGTCTTTGAATAACCCTCCAGCCGATCTCAAAGGTCTCACCGCCAGCGTCTCTGAAACAAAAATCCACATAATCACCCGTGGCCAACATTCGGCCCACCTCAATTCTTTTATCAGCCATCGCCGGCAAAGCCCCTGGGTCTATGGTCTGCGCCAGAGTCATTAGCTGCCTGGACCTGGACAAAACTTCAAAATTTGGTTTAAGGCACCATTGCGCCCCGTCTGCGCTGCGCTCTAAAACTGCAACCTTGATATTGCACCTGTTATAATTAAGAAGATCCTCCTCCCGTTCCCAGCCGTAAAGGATTTTATTATTGCCTTCTTCTCGAATCGCCAAATAAAGCCCAGAACAAGTGGTGGAATAAAATACCGCCTGTCCCAATAAGCGGAACTGGCCAGCACGAGTTACATTTCTTTGTGTTACTAAAACCCGGTTTGGTTGATTAGAAAAACAAAAACCCCTTAGCTCCTGGTTATTTTTTTGGTTTACCCAGATCGCCGACCTGTCTGTTGCTATGCGGTGTAGCGCGGGTATCCTCATTTAGCCTTACCCCCCTGTCATTTTATCCTTGTCTTTAAGCAATAATTTCACTCTTTGACTCACCCCTGATAATCTGTTAAAATATCGCCCTATGGAACTCACCGGCGCGCAAGCCTTAATCGAATCCCTTAAAAAAGAAGGCGTGGAGCTGATTTTTGGCTACCCTGGCGGTACTGTCCTGCCTATTTACGATGTTCTTTACAAAGAAAAAGCCATCAAACACATCTTGACCCGCCACGAACAGGGCGCCACTCACGCGGCTGACGGCTATGCCAGGTCTACCGGCAAGGTAGGCGTGTGCCTCGCTACCTCAGGCCCTGGCGCGACCAACACGATCACGGGCATTGCCACTGCTTTTATGGATTCGGTTCCCTTAGTTGTTATCACCGGCCAGGTGGCCACTAATTTGATCGGCCGTGACTCGTTCCAAGAAGCTGATGTGACCGGCATTACCCAGCCGATCACCAAACACAACTATCTGGTCAAAAGAGCCGAAGATATCCCGACCGTGGTCAAAGAAGCTTTTCATATTGCCCGGACCGGACGCCCAGGGCCAGTGGTAATTGATATTGCCAAGGACGCACAAGTCAAAAAGATCAAATTCAAATATCCAGACAAGGTAAACCTGCCTGGTTATAAACCAACACTAAAAGGCCATCCCAGACAGATCAAAGCAGCGGCTAAAATGATCAGCATTGCCAAGAAGCCGGTAATCTACGCTGGCGGCGGTGTGATCTCAGCTGGAGGCGCAAAAGAGCTGAAAGACTTTGCTGAAAAATTAAACATTCCTGTTACCACCACCATGATGGGTCTGGGCGCTTTTCCAGAAGATCATAAATTAGCTTTGCGCATGCTGGGCATGCACGGCACGGCTTATGCCAATTATGCCATACAGGAATGTGACCTGCTGATCGCCGTAGGCGCGCGCTTTGATGACCGGGTAACCGGCCATTTGCCAACATTTGCGCCCAAGGCCAAACATATTCATATTGATATTGATCCGGCTGAGATCGGCAAGAACGTGAGAGTTGATGTGCCGATCGTCGGCGACGCTAAACAAACATTAAAAGATCTGACCGAAAAAGTTAAACCTGAAAATGGTAAGCACGATGCCTGGATCAAGCAGATCGATGAGTGGAAGGATAAGTACCCGTTGAAATATAAGAAAGATAAGCGCATTAAGCCGCAATATGTGGTGGAAATGATCCAGCAAGTGACCAAGGGCAAGGCCATTATCTGCACTGAGGTAGGCCAGCATCAAATGTGGGCAGCCCAGTATTCAAAACTTACTGTTCCCCGGACCTGGGTATCTTCCGGCGGCTTGGGCACCATGGGCTATGGTTTTCCCGCGGCCATTGGCGCGCAGTTCGGCAATCCGGACAAGATCGTGTTCGATATCGCTGGCGACGGCAGTATTCAGATGAATATGCAGGAAATGGCCACTGCCGTAATTCACAAATTGCCCATCAAGATTGCCGTGCTTAATAATTGTTTCTTAGGCATGGTCAGACAATGGCAAGAACTGCTTTATGATAAACGCTATTCTTCAACCAACCTGTGCAATAATCCTGACCTGTGCAAGATCGCTGAAGCTTACGGCGCGGCAGCCATCAGGGTGACTAAGCCGGATGAAGTTAAAAATGCCTTGGAAAAGGCCTTGAAAATAAAAGACCGTCCAGTGCTGATCGATTTTGCAGTAGCCAAGGAAGAGAACGTATTCCCGTTCGTGCCGCCAGGCCAGGCGCTGAACGAAATGTTGATAGATTAATCATGAAACATACGATATCAGTTATAGTAGAAAACAAACCAGGTGTCCTGCACCGGGTGTCAGGCTTGTTCTCTCGTCGGGGTTTTAACATTGAAAGCTTGGCAGTAGGCACGACCGAGAAGCCGGATGTTTCGCGCATAACCATTGTGGCTGAAGGCGATGACCAGACCCTGGAACAGATCATCAAACAATTGTACAAGCAGATCGATGTGTTAAAAGTGTTTGATTTGCCGGCTGATCAAGCAATTGAAAGAGAGCTGGCCTTGATCAAGGTTCACGCAAATGATAAAACTCGTCAGGAAGTTACCCAGATCGTAGATATGTTCCAGGCCCGTGTTGTTGATGTGGCGGAAGACTCGCTAACGATCGAGGTTTCTGCGGAAAAAGATAAAGTGGAGAACATGCAGAAACTGCTGGAAAAGTTTGGGATCCAGGAATTGGTCAGGACGGGAAAGATCGCTTTGCAGCGGGGCGGGTAGCTATCAGGTTCGCCTCTGTGCCTAGGATGTTTTTCATGATCACCTCCCCCACCTTGACCGGCTGAGTCAATTTTATCTTTTGAACTTCTGCCATTGCCTTAAGGACCTGGCTTTTGGGAATAGTCTTATCCGTCCGGACTGGCACCATTTTTAATTCCAAACCATCGCTCTGGACGGTTGAAGTTAAAACCCGCATCGGGTTCTCGATCTCCTGCTTGGCATAATCAGTCCCTTTGTCACATTTGTTGCCGGTGACCTTGACCACATAGCCATTTTCCACATCAACTTCCAGCTGGCAGCCTTGCGGACATTCGATACAGGTTATCTTCTTTTTCACATCTGGCTCCTTAAATACTCCGCCGCCATCTTCCCGGCTTTAACGCTGTCGCGGGTGACCCAGTCAACCAGATCATAGACCTTGTAGGAATTACCGCAAACAAACACACCGGGAAGATCGATCTTGATCACATCAGTTACCCCGGCCATCTCGATCAGCTCATTTTCCGGGATCAGGCCAACAGAGATCAGCACTGTGTCGCAGCTTAGACCAAATCTGGTCTCCGGCTTTTCATTATAATTATCATCAACTTCAACAACTTCAACGCTTTCTACCCTGTCCTTTCCTTTGAGCGTCCTGATCTTGTGCTGAAAATAAAGCGGGATCTCAAAATCCTCCAGACATTGAACAACATTGCGGATCAGTCCGCGACTCTCTTTCTGTATCTCAATAACTGCCTGGACTTTGGCGCCCTCTAATGTAAACCGGCGCGCCATGATCAAGCCAATATCACCTGAGCCAACGATCACAACCTCTTTGCCCGGCAGCCAGCCCTCGATATTGATCATTTTCTGGGCCAAACCAGCTGGATAAATACCAGCCGGCCGCGCGCCGGGAATATGGACCATCTCCCGGGTGCGCTCCCGGCAGCCAGTCGCCATGATCAACGCCTTTGCCTTGAGCTCGACCATTTCACCAGGCTTAAAATAGGTCAGCACCCTGTCCTTAGTCAATCTGACCACCATGGAACTTAAGCTGACCTCGATCTGCGGAAGATTCTCGATCTGCTTGATAAAGCGATCCGCGTATTCCGGGCCAGTCAGTTCTTCTTTAAAATGATGCAGACCAAAACCCTGGTGAATACACTGATTAAGAATGCCGCCCAAGTACTGGTCACGCTCCAGCAAAAGAATATCTTTTACTCCTGCCTCATGAGCTGCCACAGCCGCGGCCATGCCAGCCGGCCCTCCGCCAACAATTACCAATTCTCTGCTTTCCACTTTCTACTCTCTACTTTCTTTTATTATTTCAGAGCCCTTTCCGCGCTTAGTTATCTTTGTTAAAGGGACATTAAGCTCCTCGGCCATGATCTTCATTACTCTGGTGGTGCAAAAGCCGCCGTGGCACCGGCCAGCTTGCGCCCTGGTCCTGAACTTGATGCCGTCCAGGGTCCTTGCCCCGCGCTTGACCGCGTCACGCACTTCCTTGGCCGAGATCAATTCACAACGGCAAACAATGTCGCCGTAAGCAGGATCTTTTTTGACCAATTTTTTTGTCTTAGAAAAAGGAACAGCAAAGAGATGAATCGTTGCTTTACGCTGTTTATAAAAGAACAGTTTTTTTCTCAGACGCAGGCCGTTCTTTTTGAGCAGATCAGCAACCAGCCGGGCGATCGCTGGACCGGCAGTTAAACCAGGCGACTGGATGCCAGCAACCGTGATCAGGCCCGGGACCTTTGCCTCATGCCTGATAATAAAATCCTTGCCCGCGGCCGGCCTTAGTCCGGCAAAATAAGCAATAATGTCTTTGGCGCTGATCGTTGGCACCATTTTTTGGATTGCGGCCAGTACGGTCTTGAGCCCCTGCTCAGTCGTGGTCAGGTCTTCTTTATCCTCAATGTCCTGGGCAGTCGGTCCGATCATGGGATTACCACCTGAGGTCTTGATCACCAGGATGCCCTTTTAAGTGGGTGTCGGCAGCGGGAAAATAATATGGTTAACAATGTGCTCGCGCTTTTTATCCAGCAGGAACTCTTCGCCCTTGCGCGGTTTGATCACAAAATCTGTTATCCCGGCCATCCGGGCAACCTCATCAGCAAACAATCCTGCTGCGTTGATAACATAACGGGCGAGGAATGTACGTTCGGAACCTGCGAATGAACTTCGCGGTTCCTCGCCGCTGGAAACCGAGACGTTCAGCCGCAGGTTTTTGCCATCTTTGGTAATGCTGGTCACTTTATGCTCAAGAAATATCTCAACCCCATTCTTGGCCGCGTTCTCTGCCAGGTCATAGACCCAGCGGTAAGGGCTAATAATGCCGGCAGTCGGCGCATACAGCGCAGCTAGGGCGTCAGGATTTAGGTTTGGCTCATTTTCACGCAGCCACTGTCGATCAACGATTCGCAAGCCGCCAACCCCCAACGTTTCCGCATCTTGCTTGATCTTTTGCAGCTGAGCCATTTCCTCTTCTTTAAAGATAACGATCAGCTCGCCAACTTCTTCAAAGTGCACTCCTAGTTCTTTGGCCAGCTTTCTGGTGAGCTTATTTCCCTGCACACACAGCTTGCCTTTTAAGGAATCAGGCGGGTTTTGCGTGCCTGGGTGGATAATACCGGAATTTGATTTGGAAACACCAAAAGCCAGTTCAGCTTCTTTTTCGAGGAGCGCGATCTTTAGGTGATAGCGGGACAGTTCGCGGCTGATCGCGGCACCAGTGACTCCGCCGCCAATTATCAGAACGTCGTACATGCTTGTATTGCTTTTTTCCAGCCCTGGAATAAGGCTGTGGCATGAGCCACTTTCATTTTTGGGCTAAAGGCCCGGTCCTTGCCCCATAAGCGCGCGATCTCATTGGTGTGTTTCCAGTAACCAACAGCCAGGCCTGCCAGATAAGCCGCGCCAAGAGAGGTGATCTCAATGATCCTGGGCCGGATCACCTGCCTGCCCAGGATGTCCGCCTGGAACTGGCAAAGAAAATCATTGGCCACTGCCCCGCCATCCACTTTCAAGTTTTTGACCTTTAAGCCAGCATCCTTTTCCATGGCATCAAGCACGTCTTTGGTCGAATAACACATTGCCTCAAGCGCGGCGCGAACAAGATGAGCTTTGCTCACTCCACGGGTCAAGCCGACAATTGTTCCTCTGGCGTTTTGGTCCCAGTAAGGAGCTCCCAACCCGACAAAAGCCGGCACAAAGTAAACGCCATGGTTGTCCTTAACAGAGAGCGCCATTTTTTCTGAATCAATTGATCTTTGAAGAAGCCCCAGCTGGTCGCGCAGCCATTGGATCGCTGCGCCGGCAATAAAGATCGACCCTTCCAGGGCATAGGCCGGCTGGCCCTGGGCGTCACACGCCAGAGTAGTGATCAAGCCATGTTTGGAATTGATCCGTTTTTTGCCGGTATTCAAGAGCACAAAACAGCCTGTGCCATACGTGTTCTTTGATGTTCCCGGAGCAAAACAGGTTTGGCCAAACAGCGCAGCCTGCTGGTCGCCGGCGATCCCGGCAATGGGGATGCCCGCAGGAAGCCTGCCAACTTTAACAGTCTGGCCAAAGCTACCGGAGGACGGCAAGACTTTTGGCAGGATCGCTTCCGGGATCTTAAAAATTTTCAGCATATCCTTGTCCCATTTCTTTTTTCCAATATTAAAAAGCATAGTGCGCGAGGCATTGGTAAAATCAGTCGCGTGGCTTTTTCCGCCGGTCAATTTCCATAAGATCCAACTGTCCGTCGTGCCAAAGCAGAGATCATCTTTTCTTTTAACCTTCTTCAGCAGCCACTCGATCTTGGTGCCGGAAAAATAGGCGTCAATGGGCAAGCCGGTCCGCTGGCGGATAAAGTTTGCCAGCCCTTTACGCTTTAATTCTTCACATCGTGCTGCGGTGCGGCGGCATTGCCAGACGATCGCGTTATAGATCGGCTTACCGGTCTTTTTATCCCAGACCACGGTCGTTTCCCTTTGGTTAGTGATGCCGATCGCAGCAATAGAAGCAGGAGAAACCTTTTGCAATACTTTTTGAATTGTTGAGAAAACGCTTTGCCAGATCTCTTCCGGATCATGCTCAACCCAGCCGGGTCTGGGAAAATACTGGGGGAACTCCTGGTAAGCGCTGGCAATTTTCCTGCCTTTTTTGTCGTATACAATCGCCCGGCTGCCAGTTGTCCCCTGATCGATCGCCAAAATGTATTTCATGTTACGATCTCTTTTTCAGCCATTCCAGGATATCCGCAAAAACCTGTTCTTTGCCCAGCTCAATGCTTAGTGCGTGCAGCATTTCCGGATATTCAAAGAGTCTTTTATCTTTGACCGCCAATTTCTGATAGATCCTCCTGCTTTCTTTCGGATCGACCAGATAGTCCTTGCCGGCAAGCAGAAAAAGCGTAGGTATGCTCACTTTCTTGGCCGCGCTTTTTGCTTCAACCTGGCCCAAGAGATTGTTCAGCAGCATTTGAGCGCTGGCAACGCGCGATTCCCGCTTATCCGCGTCCATTTTTTTCTGATAGGCAACGTCACGGGTGCACATGGCAGATGTAAAAGGCACCTTGATCGGCTTCTTCTGGTTATAGAGCAGTGAAGTGATGAGCTGGAAATAGGCGGAAATAGGAAAAGCCATATTGCTCTTAAAAGCAGGCGAGATCAGGATCTGTCCGGCGAACAGTTCAGGTTGTTTTGCCGCCAGCAGGAAAGAGATCAGCGAGCCCATGCTTTCAGCCAGGATAAAGATCTTTTTGCCGGGATGTTCTTTGCGAGCTAGTCCATACAAGCTGATGATGTCCTTATAGTAGACAGCAAATGAGTCAACGTGGCCAGGAACATTTTGCGTTTCGCCGTAACCTTTGAGCTCAATGGCATAGCAGGTAAAGCCTTTTGAGCTTAAGTGTTCACCAAAAAAGTTCCAGCGGGCTGAATGCGCGCCCAAGCCATGGACCAGAAGCAGGACAGCTCGCGTTTCTGCGGCAGGCCAAGACCGGTATTTGATGTCAGAGCCAGGCAGGTTTTTTAGCTCAGGCATGGCTGGATTATATCACTAATTTAGGCTGAAGAAAATTACCCGCTCCGCTCTGTGTCAAGTCATTTAAGTAGGTAACCCAACGGCCTGCGGTTGGGTCAAACAATATGTAACCGAAATCGACCTTGTTCTGGGTCTCAATTTTTTATAAATCATA
>JAHIZU010000189.1 GCA_018814265.1 Candidatus Margulisiibacteriota bacterium
AAGTCCTCTTCCCCGCTGTAACAGGGCATCAGCAACCCTAAAACCTTATCAGGATAAGCCTTTTTACATAGCACGCCAACCACTGCCGAATCTATGCCTCCGGACAGGCCAAAAACACAGCCCTTGGCTCCGGCAGCTTGAACTTTATTCTTAATCCAGGTAACTAATTGACTAATCATCTCTTAGGTAAATTATAGGGCCTTTGCTGCAATTTGACAACTTACTTAGCTTTATCCTTGTCTTTATTTTCTTTCGCATCCAACGCCTTTCTTTCCTTGACCACCTGGTCAAAGATCGGCTGCCAATCGCCAAAGGCCTTATAAAGCACGATAAAGTTCGGTTTCAGGTCCTGGGCCGTCTGGAAGATCTGATCAGGGTTTCTGCCGGAAAGCGCCGCAGCCAGGGAAGCCAGCATCATTTCTTCGTCACGGACCCTCTTATTGACCGCCGCTAATTTATCAGCCTTAAAGCCGAACAGTTCAGTCTCAACCTTTGTCGCGGCGGCCTGTGACCAGTTTGACTGAGCTTCTTTAAATAAAGACCGCAATTTAGCAACCTCCTTATCGCTCAGTTTATCCTTTCCCTTGAGATAAGAAATAATCCCCTCCATTGAGTTATCAAAACCAGTCAAGCCATCAAGGAAATATTCAAAACCATGGCGGTGGCGCAAGTCTTTTAGGATCAACCTGACCCCGGCCAGCTTATTATTGGCCGCGGAAAGATCACCTTTTTTGACCAGGCCTTCGGCGGTAACTATTAAACGTTCGATCTTAGCAAAGTCTTCCTGCCAGAACTTATCAGTAATATCCATGCCGTACTTTAGCTCAAGAGTAGCATACTTTTTATTGAACTTGTCCCATTCCTTTTTTAATCCCTCAATGGCAAGCTCAGATTCCCGCTGCCGCTGCAAATCAGTGAATAGCAAAGCCGGGATATAGACACGGTCCAAGGCAACCATGGACTCCATCAGTTTGGGCTGGACTGGTCCTTGGGCGCAGCCAAAAAGAAAAGCAAAAAAAAGCAAGCTGATAAGGATCATTATCTTATTTTTCATTCAGCAGTTCCTGATAGATTTTTAGCGAAAAACAGTTAGCCTAAACTTATCCAGGATCCTGTTTTCATCCCGGTCAATGATCACTCCAATATAAATACCGTTGGACACGGTCATGTTCGCGTCTGTCTTGCCGCTCCAAACAATTGTGTTCAATCCCTTTTTGCCTCCCTCATCACCAGTAGAATATCTTTGCTTCATCACCGTGGATCCGTCACCGCCAAAAATGACCACTTCAATGTTAGATTGCAAACTAAGACGGTACTGGATCTTGACCTCACTATCTCTGGCTGGATTAAAGGGGCTGGGAAAAACCATCGGCGCCCCTTCCAACTGGGTCGGCACGGTCACCACCCTGGCGTACGCTTCCAGGGACAAGAGCTGGCCGTAGGCATTTTCCACTTCAAAGACCAGGTGATGTTCGCCAAAGGGCAGTTTTTTTGCCGCTGACATCTTCAAGACATACATGGCGTAGTCAACATCAAAGCTGGAAGCATCCTTATAAGGCTTGGCCACCACAACGCTAAAATCCCCCCAGGCCGCGCTGTACTCTGCCTCATTGATAAATAAACGCGCCCGCCGCCAGATCACGCCAGAGGAAGTGTTAAGATCAACTTTGATCTCCGGAATATCAGAGATCATCATTGGTTCCTTTTGGGAATACAACGTAGCTTCATAATAACGGTCATCAAAGGCAATGTTTAATTTTGGCACATAAATCTCATCCACCCCGGCAGCGGAGATCAGCGCCAGTTTATTGGAAAGACAAAAGTCCTTTAACAAATAATCGCCTTTGATCTTGACGGATTCAACTTGTTTAAAGACCAGGTCCAGGGTGTTAAATAAATCCTCGTACAGATCGCGGCGGATCGTCTTGATGCTATCGCTGGCGTATTGACCGCCCAGCATTATAGTGGCTGTCTTTTGCGTTTTGTTAACCTGGTTTCTGCCTTCCTTGGGCAGATAGGTCAGCAAGCAATTTTCATCCAGGGAATCTTTGACCAAAACCTCGATCTCGTATTCAGGCCTGGCGGCAATATCGGCTTGCAGATAATTTGATGATGGCAGATATTTTCTGCCGACTAAATACTTCTCCGCCAATTTAAAATCCTGCCACCCCTTGGGCAAGGCCTCAGGGCTGGCCGCTGCCAGCACGTTGATCCTGACACTGCCTGAAGATTGCACACCTAGCGGATCTTTGGCCACCAGGGTAAACGTGTGCTGGCCCACCTGATTTGGTTCAGGCCGCCAGAAGAAGAGCTTGCTTGATGCATCAAATACCGGCGGATTATTAGCCGGGGCGCCTTTTATAAGAAAACGCAGGCTTCTTTCCACCTCGGGAGAAACCGCGCTTTGTTTGACAACAAAGGCCAGCGAATTTAAACCATTGCCATAAACCTCCACTGCCTCAGGCAATGTTAATGTCGGCACTTCAGCAACAGCTGACAAAACCAGCCAGCTAAAGCACATGATTATTGAAATAAATATCTTCATGCTGCTATTTTCTCAGGAATCAGGAAAAAAAGCAAAGCCGCGGCAATGAGCGGCAGCACCGCGCCGTAGGAAAAGGCGATCACCGGGCCGGTAATATCCCAGAGCAAGCCAACCACTAATGAGGCCGGCAGATCCAAAACCCCAATGACCATATGATAAATACCGTAAGCCGTCCCCTTCACTTCAGCCGGCACCAGTTCCGGCACCATGGCGCGCGGAACAGTGTCAATGATCGCCGCGGCCAACCCAGCCAGGACAAAAAGTATCCAGGCATGAATTGGACTAGAGGCAAAGGCAAAACCAAAACACATTAGCCCACCAATTATGAAACCGATCATTAAAACATTTTTCTTGCCCAAGCGGTCAGCCAGCTGGCCAAAAGGCATTGCTGTCCCGGCATAAACCAGGTTGTAGACCAGATAGATTATTGGGATCAAAGGCACGATAACCCCAAGGTCGGCAGCCCGCAGGATAAAGAAAGCATAGCTGAATTGCGCCAGGTGAAAGACCGCCATAACAGCTAAAAAGAGGATGAATTTTTTCGGCAAGGCAGCTTTAAATGAAAAAACGGTTTTTCTCACCTCAGCAAACTTCGGCTCCTTGACCCAAAAAACCAGGGTCAGGACCGCCATGATCCCGGGAATGATCGCGATCCAAAAGATCGTCCGATACTGAAAGATCGTATCCATCTGAAAATAACGGGTGAAGACATAAAGAAAAAGCGAAGCCAGCAGTGTGCCCACCACCGCCCCTGAAGTGTCCATCATCCGGTGAAAACCGAAATATTTTCCCCGCTCATGCGGCTCAACTGATTCAGCGATCAAGGCGTCTCTGGGAGAAGTACGCACCCCCTTGCCCACCCGGTCAAGGAAACGGACGAAAAGGACCTGCCCCCAATTGCCTGCCACGGCAATAAAGGGTTTGGTAACAGTTGAGAGTGTGTAACCAATCACTAGCAGTAATTTTCTCTTACGCAGTTTATCAGAAAACCAGCCGGAAAAGGTCTTGAGCATGCTGGCGGTAAATTCGGCAATACCTTCGATCAAGCCGATAACTGTTTTGCCAGCGCCCAAAGCGGTCAGGAACAAGGGCAGCAGAGA
>JAHIZU010000190.1 GCA_018814265.1 Candidatus Margulisiibacteriota bacterium
CTCAGGCAGGTCAGATTGCTTAAATAGAACGCACTTTTTGGGGTCTAAGCCAGCAGATAAGACATCAATTACCGCCTGTCTGATGTCTTCTTTTAGATTCTTGGTATTGTCATAAGCCGTGGTCAGGGCGTGGAGGTCAGCAATAAAAAAATAGCAGTCGTATTTCTCCTGCAGCTTAACCCAATTCTCAATCGCGCCGATCAGGTTGCCTAAATGCAGCCGTCCGGTTGGTTGGATCCCAGATAATACTCTTTTTTTGCCCATTGACTTAAAATTGATTATAACACATCTGGTTTGGCATTCAAATAACGCAAGGAATACTCCACCACGTCCTTGAAAACCGGCCCGCAGGTTGACCCGCCCCAAATATTACCTTTGGGATCATCAAGAATAACCAGGGCCACAACTGCCGGATCTTCGTAAGGCGCAAAACCAACAAAAGAGGCAATAAAACGATCCTTAAAATAACCGTGGCCGCGTAAATTCGCCTTTTGCGCGGTCCCTGTTTTGCCGCAAACAGAAAAACCATTGATCCCGGCCCGCTTGCCCGAGCCATTCAATACCACGTTGCGCATAAGATCTTTAACCTCTGAGGCAACTTGCTCTGAAATTACTCGTTTTTTCCTGGCAGTAAATACTTTGACAAACTTGCCGTCCTGGCTTTCGATCCTTTTGATCAAGATCGGACTGACCATGACACCGTCCTTGGCAAAAGTTGAGACAGCTGAAAGCAGCTGCAAGGGGGTAACAGCAATGCTCTGGCCAAAAGTGATCATGCCGATGTCCGGCTTATACCAGCGCTGCCAGTGCCGGACAATGCCCTTGGACTCTCCCCACAAGCCAAATCCAGTACGCTCGCCAAAGCCAAAAGCTTTTATCTGCCGGTAAAACTTCTCCGGCCCCAGTTTTATTCCAACCTGGACCGATCCGGTATTAATTGACTTTTCCAGCATTTGGGAAATGGTGGTCCATTTACCTGTCCAGTCTATTGGCAAAGAATTTGTAATTTTCTTGCCACCAATTATTATACTGTCCATGGCTTGAAGCTTGGTTTGCAGAGTAACCACTCCCTCGGCCAAGGCCGCAGCCACAGTTATAACCTTAAAAGTTGACCCCGGCTCATAAGGGTCCAGCACCCGCAGATGCCAAAGTTGTTTATCAGTTTTCTGATAAGCATTAGGGTCAAAATCAGGCTTGCTGGCCAAAGCCAGTATCTCTCCTGTCTTGGCGTCCATTACAAGACAAAGGCCGGAGCTCGACCGGGTCTGTTTGATCTGTTTTTCAATCTCACGCTCAGCCACATATTGGATATTTTCATCAATTGTCAGGGTCACGTCCATGCCGTCTGAACCTTGTTCCAATTCCCGCAGCGCGCCGTATAGTTCCCGGCCGCGGGGGTCACCCTCGGTAACAAGCCTGCCCTCCTTGCCGCGCAGGTATTCATCAAAGGCCAGCTCAACCCCGGACAAGCCTTGGTTATCAACACCCACAAAGCCCATTAGCTGGGCCGCTAGCCTACCCTTGGGATAGATCCTTTGCTTTTCTTTGATCAGGCTGATCCCCTGCGGATCCTTTTGCTGAATTATTTCTGCCGCAGCCAGCTGAAGTTTTCTGGCCAGCCAGCCCTGGTTATGCTTATAAAGCGAGTAGGTATCGATCGAGGTGGCGAGAATATTTCCCTGCCGGTCGTAAACATCACCGCGCTGGGCAGCCAGTTTGATCAGGCGGGTGCGCTGCTGCTGGGATCTTTGCTGATAAAATTGGTGGCGCAGCAGCTGGATGTCAGCCAGGCGCAGCCCAATTATCAGGAACAGAAAAATAAAGATCGAAAACAGGATTATTATCCTGGTCTTGTTTTCCATTTTATTGCCCGCAAAGCGCCGCTAACAAAAGCTCAAAGGCCGGCAGACGCTGTTCACCGCTTTTCATTTTAAGGTCAGCCTCAAGCAGCAAGGTTAAATTCTCTTTCAGCTCGGACGGCGTGAATTTAGCCGCTGTGCCAAGGCACTTCTTAACGTAGTAAGGGCTGGTCTTTAGGATCTGGGCCACCCGCTGGTTATCTTTGACTGTCATGCCCAACAGCATGATGCGGAAGCGATTAGCTATCATGGCCAGCACAGGCAAGAGTTCAACCTTATCCCTGGCCAGCGCGCGAAAAGCTGACAAAGACTTTTTTAAATCCTTCGACGCTACAGCGTCAGAAAGAGCAAAAACGCTGATTTGCCCGGGAGAAGCCAGGGCCAAAACATCCGCAACCGTGACCTGCTGCTGTTGGCCAACATAGGTGATCAGTTTGTTGATCTCGCTGGCAAGTTTCATTAGATTACTGCCGCAGATCTCCAGCAAAGAGGTCGCCGCATTAGTGTCGATCATCTTGCCGCTGGCCTGGGCCCGTCGCTTGATCCAGGCAACAACCTGGTCCTGCTCCCAGGGCGCAAAAGATCTGAATTCACAGACCTCACCCAGGTCATCGATCAGTTTATAAATTTTGGCCCTCTTGTCAACGGCTGCCGCCCAAATGACCAGGGTCGTGTTAGCCGGCAAAGAACGCAGCGCCGGCAAAAGAGCTTCCCATTCTTTTGATTTCAGATCAGCGTGTCTAACTATAATAAGCTTGGGGCCAAACAACAGTGTTTGGGTCTGCAAAGCAGAAACAAGCCTTTCCAGGTCTAACTGTTCAGCATCGATCTGCTCAACATTCAGGGAATCATCTCCCAGGGCGCGTTTCTGCTCATTGATCTTTTCTTTGATCAACAGATCCTCTTCGCCGTAGAACAAATAAATCTGGCTAGGCAAGTGTTCCCCGCTCCTTTTCCTGGCCGATGGTGGTTGTTTCATCGTGGCCAGGATAAACAATAGTCTCATCAGGCAGCAAAGCCAAGCGGCTTAAAGACTTTCTCATCTCAGCCGGTGAACCCCCGGGCAGATCGGTCCGGCCCCAGGTGGTGGAAAACAAAGTATCGCCGGAAAACAGATGCCCTTTGGTACCGTGCCTGCCGGCAGGCAGGAAAAGACAAATGCTGCCCTGGGAATGCCCTGGCGTGTGCAGCACTTTCAAAACAATGCTGCCAAATTTCACCTCATCGCCTTCGTGCAGATCCTGGTCAGGCTTGGCAAACCAGCTGTCTTGGACATTGAAGAGCAAAGGCGCGCCTGTGACTTCTTTGAGTTTATCCAACGCGCCAAAATGATCAGGATGCCCGTGAGTCAAGATTATAAAACGGACCTTAATGTTTTTTATCTCTGGAACGATCTTAGCCGATTCATCGCCAGGGTCAAGGACCACCGCCTCATTGCTTTCCTCATCAACAATGACGTAACAATTGGTCTGCAGGCTGCCAACTTTAATAGTTTTTATTTCCATTATAGTAAGATTAAATAGCCGACGAGCGGAATTGAACCGCTGACCTACTGTTTACGAAACAGTTGCTCTACCAACTGAGCTACGTCGGCGAATAGTATAGCCATAATGATTATATTAAATCTGGGCGAAACTTACAACCAGCCTGCCTTATTGAGCACGAGGATAAACGAGGCGATTAATTTGAGCGAAAGAAAGCCGGCGAGAGGGGTCGAACCTCCGACCTACTGATTACAAATCAGTTGCTCTACCAGCTGAGCTACACCGGCTTAAACCTACCAGCGATTCATGAGCAGCTTGGAATTGTTGTTGCTAGCAGACACCCGCTTGGTATCAACATCAACCAGCCACTCAAAAGATTCAATAACCCCTTCGCCCTGCTCACAAAGATAACGCACTAACAATTGGCCACCCTGTTTTTCTGCTTGCCAGCCCTTCTCCACTACCGGCGTTCCCAGGGATTTGGTCAAGGCAACTACAGATTTCAAAGCAGCCCCGATCGTAGTCCCTTTCTTGGTCTTCGATTCCCTGACTATCACCAAAGAATCATCAGCTATACCGGCCGGCAGCTCATCGCTCGGCTTAATCATGGCCCGGACGCTGAAATCAATATTAGTTTTGGGCCTGGCCGCTGCGGCTGGCTGGTCACTAGAACTGGTTTCAATATTCAACAAGGCCAGGATCTCCCTGTTTTGCGGCTCAATGCTCAAGGCTTGGCGATAGGCAGAGCGCGCCTCCAGCGGCAAGCCTAGTTTAGCATAGCTCTCAGCCAACTCGATCCAGGAAAGCGCTGAGGTCGGTTTTAAATCCAGCACCTTTTGGTACATGACAACGGCTTCATTATAACGCCCAGCGCTGAACTTGGCTCTGGCCAGGTCAAAATATTTTGTAGCCAGCTTTGCAGCCAGCAAATGGCAATCAATATTTCTTTCGTCAAGGCGCAGGGCTTCCTTGACTGAACGATAAGCAGAGTCAAGATCTCCCTGGGCAAAATAACTCTTGGCCAGCCAAAAATGGCCTTTAACAAAATCAGACTTGATGCTGACAGTATTCTGATAATATTCAATGGCCGCAGAATATTTTTTGTTGCGGTAGGCTTCATAGCCTAACATATAATATTCTTCCAGCGGCTCTTTTACCTGAGAAGCAGCAACCCAGCCCTCTTCCCCATCAGCCAGGATAACTTTATACCACGGCACTTTGGACACACCGATTAGTTCCTGGCCAGCGTATAAGATACGGGTGGAAGCCCCAACTAAAGCCGGACAGGTCGCCTTAACAGTCAGCGGCCAGCTGCGGCCGTAAACCGCTTCCCCTTTAGCCACATCACTATTATTCTCATTTAAGGCCAAAGACTCCTCAATAAAGAACTCGATGGTACGCTTGATACTGCCATGGCGCCCGTAGATCTCATAGCGAACAATATGGAGGCCAGCCGGCACGTTGTTGGGGATCTTATAAGCCCCGCTCCAATACAAACCGTCATTGGAACTTAGCGTGGCTACGTCCTTGGCAAAATCAAAAGCAGCAGTTACCCCGGCAACTTTTGCGGTAGCCCTCACCCCAAGTGAGATCACCCGCTGTTCTTTGACTGACTTGGGATAAACATATGATTCCAGCCAGACCAGAGAAACCGCCTCTCCAGGCTCAGTCGGTCCAGCCTTTAAGCTCAAGTCCTCGCGATCAATAATGGAACGGTCTGAACACCACGCCGCCGCAGCCAATAGAACCAGGGTCATGATAATTACTAGCTTTTTCATTTAATTCCCCTTTCTTTTTCGGTGATATTTCACCATTAATAAGTTAACAAGAGATTGTCAATTGCAAAATCAACTTCGCCCTGCTGCTCTTCAGAGATCGCCACTAATTGCATCTTGAGCAAGCCGCCCGAGCCATCTTTCTGATCAGGGTTCCAGATATCATCCCCTACCCCCGGGTTAACATCATGAAAGGCGCTAAAGGGGATCGAGGTACGGGTAAAACCCCGCCCCTGGATCTTGATCTCAGCAACCCATTTGTCATCATGGACCGGGGCATAGTTATTTTTGGCATCCTGTTCAATGCTGTAGTTTTGATTGTCATCATCAAAGAACTCAACGATCAGTTTCCCTTGCGCGTCCTTGCTGCCAGCGATATCGATCTGAAAACGGGCGTAACGGGAAGCGTCCACGCCCAGATCCGTCCCGATCCCGCCCACATACCACTGCTTGGCCTGGCCGCTGAACTTAAGGGCGTAATCACCGCAGGATTCGGCGATCAGATCTCGCACCTCCAGCGATGGGTTTTTAACCAGTTCCACCTTGAGATCGCCAAAGCGCCACCATTTCGGTCCCTCGGTGAACTCACCGCTCTCAAAATTGTCTATCAAATAAAAAGTGAATTGGGCCAGCCCCATGGATGACAGCAATAATATAACGCCGAAAATCAAAAAGAGCTTTTTCATTATTTCGTTGTTTTCTTTTTCCTTCTCTTAAGAGATCTTGTTCTAATCTTGCCTTTTGCCTGCTTTGGCCTAAGCGCCATTGAGCTGACCTTAAGCAGCAACATTTCATTCTCGACTTTCAACCTTTCACATTCCTTGCTCAATGAAATGTTGCTCTTTCTGAGCATCTTTTCCGCCTGGGCGATCTCTTCAGTCTCCGCAGCTATATTAGCCAGCCGTTCTTTAAGCTCTATATTTTCCTGCTGCAGCCAGGTTTTGACTTTGCTCAATTCGGTCACGTCTTCTTGCAGCCCCTGGAGAGCGGCGGTTTTCTCTGAGGCAACACTGACCGGCTCCTCAGGGATAACAGCACAAGTTAAAACACTGTTACGTTTATAGACCTCATAGCCTTTGGCAGCAGACATGGTGGCCAAAGACAGCGCCAGCAATGAGGCGATCAGAATAGAAAAGTCCGGCGATTGCTTGACCGTACTGCGATTCAGGACCTCGGACAGGGTTGGCGCCTGCTGGCTAACAAACCACCAGCGGGTAACCAACACCCCGGCAATAAGGATCAGGACCAGGAGCCAAGCCATTACAAACCGGTTGCCAAACAATTCTTTCAGTTTACTTTTCATTAATACATTCCCCTTTCTATTAAAATATTCAAGGTATGGCGCAGGCCGGGATCGAACCGGCGACACGAGGATTTTCAGTCCTCTGCTCTACCAACTGAGCTACCGCGCCACTTTTCAAAATTTGACCTGGCTGGGGTTCGAACCCAGGACCCTTTGCTTAAAAGGCAAATGCTCTACCAACTGAGCTACCAGGTC
>JAHIZU010000191.1 GCA_018814265.1 Candidatus Margulisiibacteriota bacterium
GCAAAGAGGGCAAAAAGGTTTGGGAATTCTTTGCCAAAGAAGGCTGGACAACTAATAACCAAGAGATCAACTATCTTAATGACGTTAGCAACGGCAATATGTACATAGACGACCAGTTGGTTGTTGCTAACCTGACGGCTCCCCGGGCTAAGGCTTTTCGCCACACTGACATCGTGGAAACCTTTGGCCCCCTCACCGCCCGAGTTGACCTGAGAAAGATATCTACCCGTAGGAAAGATTACAGCGAATGGACGAGAATGAAAGCCGACTATCTAAAATACCTACCCAACAATAAACGCTCAGAGCTGCAGGGCAATGTTGAACTGCATAAAAAGGACAGTTCGATCTATGCCCAGAAGGTCTACATTGACCACGAAATCAGGGTCGCGGACATTGCAGAAGCGGTCCGTTTAAAAAGAGCTGACGGAACACTACGCTCTGACAACATGCGTTATTTTGGGCCCGAGGAAAAGATCGAAGCAGTCGGCCGGGTTGATCTAAACATTACTGAAGCCCAGCTCAAAACCAGGATAAAAGCTGATCAGGCAACATTTTATTCTGACATGAACCGCGATATGATTTTGACAGGCAGCTTAGAAGTGGCCCAAGACAAGAAACTGGCCATTGCGCCCAGCGGCATATATTCCCAGAAAAGCCAAAGGCTCATCTTGAAAAATGGGGTGAAAGCAATTTTTGAGAAAGCCAAGGCCGTGCTCAAAGAAGAAAGCATTCGCAAGCTCAAAAGCAAGGAAGCAAATCAAATCTTAAAAACAAAAACAGTGCTGACCTCGGTAGAACTTATAATCTTCACTAACACCGGCAACGCCCAGGCTGATGGCCAGGTCTTTGTCACTCAACAAGGCCGCGAAGCTAAAGCTGAGCATGCTCTCTATGACGATACCCAAGAAACCATTACTCTTACCGGTGATGTGTTCATGAAAAAAGCCCAGGAATGGGTGCGAGCCAGGCAGGTAGTTGTTTCTGTAAAAGACGAGACCTTTGAAGCAGTTGGCTCAGTTGAAGCCGAATTTAAGCTCTAAAATAATATTTTCTGCCGCCGCATACAAATGCTTTGCAGTATTCCCAGCGCCATCATATTCACTAATAATGATGAGCCGCCAAAGCTGACAAACGGCAATGGCATGCCAACGACCGGTAAAAGGCCCAACGTCATACCCACATTAGCCACAACATGAAAGCCGGTCATAACCGCAATCCCAGAAGCTAAAAGCTGGCCGAACAGGTCCGGCGAACCCGCCGCGATCACAAAAGCGCGCCAGATAATGACCGCAAAAAGTGACAGGACAACCGCCGTGCCAATAAAACCAAACTCCTCTCCAATAACAGAAAAAATAAAGTCAGAATGCTGTTCAGGAATAAAATGCAGCTGGGTCTGGGAACCCCTTAAGAATCCACGGCCAAACAGACCGCCGCTGCCCATCGCGATCTTTGATTGCAGGCTGTGATACCCTGCCCCCTGCGGATCAGAACCAGGATTCAGAAACGCAACGATCCGCTGCTGTTGGTAAGACTTGAGCATGCCCCAAATAAATGGCACAGCAATCCCCACCGCGATGTTTAGGCCCATGACCATCAGCCAATCCCAAAGTGAGGCGCGGCTCAAGAACAAAATAATAATCAGGGCCACCAAATAAGCCAACCAGACGATTAAGATCGGCCGCAGCAGGGCTGAGATCATGGGGCTGATCAATAAGACCAGTAACTTGGGCGAAGCCCAGGAGGCAGTCAGCATGCCGATCAAAATAATGATAAAGACCAGCGCTGTGCCCAGATCAGGCTGTTTAAAGATCAACAAAAATGGCAAGCCGACCATAATTAATAATGCTCCGGCATCAAACGCGCCTTTGATCATTTGCCGCTGGGAAAAGAAGGCCGCCAGAGCGATCACCATAATGATCTTAGAAAGTTCAGACGGCTGAAAAGATAGCGGCCCCAATTGGAACCAGCGTTGAGCCCCGCCCCCCACGCCTCCCATGAAAAGTATCCCTCCCAGTAAGATGATCATAATGCCATATAAAAAAGGAGCGGCCTTTTGTAATTGTTTATAATCAAAATAAGTAAAGATCCCCAAACCTATGGCGCCAACCAGGAGGGAGAGCAACTGACGCTTAACATAGAACCAGGCATCCCCGCCAAATTTAATCTGCAGTGAATGGGTGCAGCTGAAAATAGCCAACAAACTGATCAGGATCAAAGCCCCGACCGCAGACCAGAGCCAGGGATCAGAAAGCTTGAGCATGCGGAAATTGATCATGAGGCTAACTCAATGGCCCTTAACATGGCCTTGGCCTTATTAATAGTTTCTTTATACTCTTCGGCAGGTATTGAATCAGCAACGATGCCGGCCCCGACCTGCACATAAGCCTGGTCGCCATGAAAAACTATTGTGCGTATGGTGATGCCGGTATCCATCTCCCCGGAAAAACCAAAGTAGCCCACACAGCCGGCATAGGGCCCGCGCTTTACATTTTCTAACTCATCAATTATCTCCATCGCCCTTACCTTGGGAGCCCCAGAAACTGTTCCGGCCGGAAAAGTCGCGGTCAAAAGGTCAACAGCATCCTTGTCTTTCTTCAGCCTGCCGACAATATTGCTGACAATATGCATCACGTGTGA
>JAHIZU010000192.1 GCA_018814265.1 Candidatus Margulisiibacteriota bacterium
AACGCTATTGGGGTGCCCCTATTCCTATTATTTATTGTAAAAAATGCGGTGTAGTGCCAGTTCCTGAAAAAGATTTACCAGTTAAACTTCCTAAAAATGTAGAATTCACAGGCAAAGGCGCTTCTCCGCTTGCTCAAGTAAAAGAATTTGTTGAAACTAAATGTCCAAAATGCGGGTCAAAAGCCAGCCGCGAAACCGACACCATGGATACATTCATCTGTTCATCCTGGTACTTTTATCGCTATTGCGATCCCAAGAATAACAAGAAACCATTTGGCAGAAGAATGGCTGATACCTGGATGCCGGTGGACCAATACATTGGCGGCATTGAGCATGCGATCCTTCACCTGCTCTACTCCCGCTTCTTTGCCAAATTCCTGTTCGATCAAAAAATGGTGCCAACAGACGAACCATTTACCAATCTATTAACTCAAGGCATGGTAGTCAAAGACGGCGCCAAGATGAGCAAATCTAAAGGCAATGTGGTTGATCCTGATGAGATCATCAAAAAATACGGCGCTGACACTGCCCGGCTCTTTATTCTCTTTGCCTCACCACCGGAAAAAGAACTTGAATGGTCGAATAAAGGTGTTGAGGGATGCTATCGGTTTTTGAATCGGGTATGGCGACTCGTAACTGCGTCATTGGAACCTGCGAATAAACCCTTCGGCAAGCTCAGGGCAGCACCGAGCGAAGTCGAGGTGCTTTGCGGTTCCAATGAGCGAGGAAACCGAGACGTTCAGTCTCAGGTTTCCGAGCGATCTCTGATAAAGAAAACCCACCAAACGATCAAAGCAGTAACGGACGACATAGAAAGGTTCTCCTTCAATACCGCCATCGCCAAGATGATGGAATTGGTCAATGAATTCGCTAAAGCAGAAAAAATTGATACAGAACTGCTCAAAATCCTGCTTCAACTGCTTAGCCCCTTTGCGCCTTACATGACTGAAGAGCTCTGGCAAATCCTGGGAAACAAAGAAAGCATACATCTCCAACCCTGGCCAAAACATGATCCAGAGCTGGCCAAGGAAAGTGAAATAACTATCCCAGTTCAAGTAAATGGCAGGCTGAGAGATACTATTTCAGTTCCTGCTGAAGCCTCAGATGAAGAGATAAAACAAAAAGCCCTGGCCAGCGAAAAAGCCAAGAACTTTATTGCCGGGAAAAACATCGTTAAAACCATTGTCGTTCCCAAAAAATTAGTAAATATTGTGATCAAGTGAAAGAAATCATCGAACAAATCCTGCCTAATGTCCAGAAACCAGCTCGCTATATCGGCAATGAGCTGAATTCGGCACACAAAGACTGGGATAAAACCTCTTTTAAAGTAGCTATTGCTTATCCCGACACCTATGAGATCGGCATGTCTAATCTGGGCATCCAGATCCTCTATGATATCTTAAATCAGGAAAAAGACATTTTAGCCGAAAGAGTTTTTGCCCCCTGGCCTGACATGGAAGAGCAACTTATAACTAACAACTTACAACTTTTCAGCCTGGAGTCCTGGAAACCACTCACGGAATTTGATCTCATCGGCTTTGGCCTTGGCCACGAACTTACTTATACTAATATTATTAATATGCTCAAATTAGGAAATATTCCTATTTGGCAAAAAGATCGCCAGGACAACCATCCTTTGATCATGGGCGGAGGACCTTGTGTGTTCAACCCCGAACCAATTGCTGACTTTTTTGATTTTTTTGTGATCGGAGAAGCAGAAGAGGTCATTGTCGAGATCGCTGAAAGACTTAGAGATTCGAAATTAGATATTAGAAATTCGAAATTAGACGCTTTAGCGAAAATTCCTGGCATATATGTCCCCAGCCTTAATAACAAAGTGACTAAACGATACATCAAGGACCTAACCCCTGCCCCCTATCCCCTAACCCCTATCATCCCCTTCATCGAAGCGGTCCATGATCGTGCCGTGGTCGAGATCATGCGCGGCTGCAAATGGGGTTGCAAATTCTGCCAGGCCGCTTGGACAACGCGGCCGGTCAGGGAAAAGAAGATGGATAAGATCATCCAGATCGCCGACGAACTGATCAAGAATTCCGGACATGAAGAACTTTCCCTGGTCTCTCTTTCCACTTCTGACTACAGCCAGATCCAGGAATTAGCTAACACCCTGGCTAAAAAGTATGAGGGAAAACGGATCAACATCAGCCTGCCTTCCATGCGCACCAACACTTTTTCCATCAACTTGGCTAAGGATGTGGCTCGAGTCAGGCCCAGCGGCGTGACGCTCGCTCCTGAAGCCGGCACCCAACGCCTGCGCGACGTAATTGGCAAGAATATGTCTGAAGAAAACATTATGGACGGCATTGAGAGTGCTTTTAGCGCAGGCATTTCCTCGATCAAGCTCTACTTTATGATCGGTCTGCCCACTGAGACCGAAGAAGACCTGCTCGGCATCTGCGCCCTGGCGCAAAAGATCATTGCTGCAGGAAAAAAACACACCAATCGGGCCCGGGTCACGGTTAATCTGGCCACTTTTATCCCTAAACCGCATACCCCGCTCCAATGGGCCAGGCAAATATCGATCGAAGAGACCTTGGAAAAACAAAGATTTATTAAACAGAACCTTAGGGGCAAAAGCCTCACCGTGCGCTGGCATGACGCTTCCGCCAGTTTCCTGGAAGGGGTTTTTGCTCGAGGGGATAGAAAGTTAGCCTTGGTGATTGAAAAGGCTTGGCAGCTGGGCTGCCGCCTCGATGCCTGGTCAGAACATTTAAAATTTGATCTTTGGCAAAAGGCTTTTAATGAAACTGGCATCAACCCTGACAATTATCTGCGCGAACGATCAACTGATGAAGAATTACCCTGGGATTTTATAGATACCGGAGTACCCAAGGAGAGATTGCTGCGTGCAGCGAATCCAGATTAAATACACTAAGGGTGAAGAAGTTAAGTTCATCTCCCATCGCGACCTGATGCGCGTTTTTCAGCGCGCCATCCGCCGCGCTGAGCTCCCCATGGCCTATTCACAAGGTTTTAATCCTCATATGAAGATCTCCTGGGGCCAAGCATTAAAGGTCGGCGCAACCTCTGAGGGGGAACCGGCCACCCTGCAGATCGATGGCTGGATCAAGCCGGCTGAACTCATGGCCAAGCTCAACAAAACCCTGCCCCAGGGTATTGCCATCCTCGAGGCAAATCTGGTATAATAGACCTTCGTTATGTACGCAATAATTGAAACAGGCAGCAAACAATATAAAGTCAGTCAGGGGGACATCATTGATGTCGAACTGGTTGATGCCAAACACAGCTTGACCTTTGATAAGGTCCTGCTGATCTCTGATGATGACAAGACCGAGGTTGGCACCCCCTATGTTAAGGGAGCCAAGGTTTCCGCCAAGGTGCTGGAAGCCGACATCAAAGACAAAAAAGTTACCACTTTCCGCTACAAGAATAAGATCAATTATCATCGAACGATCGGACACAGACAACGATACACCAGAGTAGAGATCCAGGAGGTAAAACATGGCTCATAAAAAGGCCGGCGGCGCGTGTAAAAACGGCAGAGATTCTATTGGACAAAGATTAGGCGTTAAAGCCTTTGGCGGGCAAACAGTTTCCGCTGGTTCCATCATCATTCGCCAGCACGGCACCAAGTTTTACCCAGGGACCAACGTTGGCAAAGGCAGAGACCACACGCTTTTCGCAAAAGTTGCTGGTTTGGTGGTTTTTGAACCAGGCAAAAGAGTCAGCATCCAACCTGCCTAATGGCTAAAAAAGCTTTTAATATTATCGTCATCAAAGTCGGTAGTTCCTCGTTAACTAACCCTCAAGGCAATTTAGATCTAACTAACCTCAAACGGATCGCCTTAGAAATATCTGACCTGGTCAAGAACAAGAAAAAGGTCATTTTAGTTACCTCAGGCTCAATTGTCTGCGGGGCTGAGCGCTTAGGCCTGGGTAAACCCAAGACCATTCCTCAGAAACAAGCAGCTGCGGCTGTTGGCCAAGCCCGTTTGATGCGGCAATATGAAAAAGCTTTTGAGAAATATGATCTAACGGTTGCCCAAGTCCTGTTGACCCGTGATGCCATCGCCAACCGGGAACGTTATTTAAACGCCCGCCACTGCTTTGACACCCTTTTAGAAGAGAACGTGATCCCGATCGTTAATGAGAACGATGCGGTGGCCATTGATGAGATCAAGATCGGTGATAATGATAATCTGGCCGCTTTAACTGCCAGCTTGATCGGCGCAGATCTTTTGGTCCTGTTAACTGATGTTGATGGTTTTTATATGAAGAATGAGGAAGGGGTTTCCTTCTTAGCTGATGAGATCACAGAAATTGACCAGAATGTGGAAGACGCCGCAGGCCATCCTTCAACTCAGCTGGGCACTGGCGGCATGATCACTAAAATTCAGGCTGCCAGGGTCTGCAGCAACGCCGGCACTTACATGGCTATTGTCAACGGCCGCAAAGAAGGTCTGATCAAGCAAGTGATCAAGGGAGAACCAGCAGGCACCCTGTTCATCCCTAAAACATCTAAAATGGACAGCCGCAAGCGCTGGCTGGCTCATGGCTTGCAGGTTGAAGGAAAATTAGTCATTGATCCAGGCGCAGAATCTGCTCTACTTAAGCAGAATACCAGCCTGTTGCCTGTAGGCATCCTCTCATCTAGCGGTGAGTTCAGTCGCGGTGCTTTAGTTTCCATTGTTGATGAAAGCAGCAGAGAGATCGCACGTGGTTTGATTGATATCCCCAGCGAAGAATTAGCTACAATGATCGGCAAAAAAGGCGTGGGCATCGCGATCCATCGGGATAATCTGGTGCTCTTATAAGCTCTTGCAGGAGATATGGTAATGACTGTGCAGAATACGATAGAATCCATGGCCAAGCAGGCCAGAAAGGCGGGCAGGGAACTGGCAAGCCTTTCCACCGCGAGAAAAAATGCTGCTCTGGCCAAGATGGCGGCCGCCCTTGAGAAGCAGAAGGATTATATTCGGGCGGAGAATGCGAAGGACCTTGCAGCCGGCAGGGAAAAGGGCCTGTCGGCCGCCATGCTCGACCGCCTTGAGCTCTCGGACAAGGTCATCGGTTCCATGGTGGCGGGAGTGCTGGAAGTGATTGCCCTGCCTGATCCCGTGGGGGAAATAAGTGACATGGCGCGCCGACCCAGTGGTATTGTCGTGGGCCGCATGCGGATACCTCTCGGGGTTATCGGCATGATCTATGAGTCACGTCCAAATGTGACCGTCGACGCCGGGGTCCTCTGTCTGAAAGCCGGCAACGGCGTCCTGCTGCGCGGCGGGTCCGAGGCCATTCATTCAAACCTCGCCCTCGCCAAAGTAATGCAGGAAGTGCTGGTCGAGGAACAAATCAATCCGGCCGCTCTACAGGTTATT
>JAHIZU010000193.1 GCA_018814265.1 Candidatus Margulisiibacteriota bacterium
CGTTCACCATGAATGGGGAACACTAAAAGAAGTAATTGTTGGCCGGGGAGAAGATATTATTATTCCCAGCTGGTCAGACCAGATTGAGAAGGTGGAAGTCCCGGCGCAAACCAAAGCCTTGATCAAAAAATACGCAGGCAAAAGATTATCAGAAATCGATCCTGAAACCTCACAAAAGATTGTTTCTCAGTTCGATGGACTGGCCAAGCTCTTAGAAAACAGGGGCATTATTGTCCACCGGCCTCGCCTTTTTACTCCTGACGAAATAAATTATTTGTCGTACATTCAAAAAGGCGGCGGATCGCTCTTTCCCAGGGATCCTGTTTTGGTTATTGGGAATAATGTTATTGAAACAGCCTTGCAAGGTGTGTTCAGAAGAAAAGAAAAATTTGCCATCAGATCAATATTGCTGGATGCTGTAAAGAACAGCCAGGCCAAGTATGTTTCTATGCCGCCGGCCTCACCCAGAATGCCCGAGGACAATGACCCTGACCCATTTATTGAAGGCGGAGATGTTCTGCTTAATGGCTACGAAATATATGTTGGATATTCCGGCCGGGCAACCAACCAAGCCGGCATTGAATGGTTAAAACAGTATTTAGGCCCTCAATACCAAGTCCATACTATTCAGTTAAAACCAGATGTTTTGCACCTGGATTGCGCCATGGCATTGCTTCGACCTGGGTTGGGAATAATATGTAGGGATCGGATTATAGGAGACTTGCCTAATTCACTTAAAAACTTTGACTGGGTTGAAGTAACTGAGGAAGAAGCCAGAAGACTAGCTACTAATGCCCTTGTGCTTGATAAAAAAACAGCTATCATGGACCAACAACATCAGCGCATTGCCGCAGAAGTTAGAAAGAGGGGGCAAGAAGTGCTGCTTATTCCTTTTGACGCGGTTTCTGCCTGGGAAGGCGCCTTCCGCTGCGCGCATCATCCCTTAAGACGGGATTAGCTTGAGAAACAAAATAATATTCGCCACATCATTAATAACCTTAGCCGCAATATTTTTTGTCGGCTACAACATTAGCAAAAGCCAAGCCAACGACCAGTTCCCTTCAAATGAATATAGAGTTGAACAAGCTTTTATTCCCATGAGTGACGGGGTAAGGCTTGCTGCAACCGTAATTCTTCCTGCTAAATCAGATAAAGCACGCCCGGTTATCTTCCAGTACCTGCCCTATCACCGCTACAACATTAATCCCGACACCGGCAAAATGGAGTTTTTCCTTAACCAGGAAGAAAGCGTAAAAAAATATATTAAAAATGGCTATGCTTTTGTCATTACTGATATGCGCGGAGCAGGCGCTTCCTTTGGTAATCGCCTAGGCATGTCTCCTCAGCTTGGGCAGGATGGAAAAGAAGCCGTTGAATGGATTGCAGCCCAACCCTGGTGCAATGGCAATATCGGCATGATCGGCGGATCTTATGTCGGCTGGTCACAATATGCCACAGCCGGACATAAGCCTAAGGCCTTAAAATGTATTATGCCTGAAATCATTGCCTTTGATTTATATAACGACGCCTTCTTTGCGGGAGGGATCAAAAATAGAGGAACCATAGATGGCTTGGGTGAATTATTTGAGCAAATCGACGCAAATTCTTTTGTCCCTGATTCTGAAATCCCTGATGCAAAAATTTGGCCGACTCTACCCGTGGTTGACGAAGATGGGGATGGAGAGCTGGCAGACGAAATTCCTGTGGATGTCAATAAAAGCGGCACTTTTCTAGATGACGATTATCCTCCAAAATATCGCGATGGAAAAAAGCGTAAAGATAATGTTTATTACCAAGCCACGGCAGCACACAAGGCAAACCTTACCATGGGAGAGTGGGGAAAGATCAACTTTCGGGATGACATTGTTGCCGGCTGTTGCATGGCAGCCAAAGGGCCTAATAATTGGCCAGTCACAATTTCTAAATCAGGCATCCCGGTTTATATAGTAGGCGGCTGGTTTGATCTTTTTACCCGCGGAACTTTTCAGTGGTTTGATACTCTTCGTCAAACAAATCCATGCAAAATCTTAATCCACCCCTCTTATCATGCGGAAAGCAGCGGGCCCTATTGGGATTATTTTAAAATAGACCTGAAAAAATATCGGGAATGGCGGTTTAACGAGGGTTTGCGTTTTTTTGACCGTTATTTAAAAGGCGTTGAAAACGGCTTTGAAAATGATCCGCCCATCCGTATTTACGTTATGAACAAAAATGAATGGCGCGAGGAAAGGGAGTGGCCGCTTAAACGCCAAGTCATAACCGATTATTATTTGGGCCAGGGCCAAACACTTGCAACCCAGCAATCAACCGGCAAAACAGAATTTAAAGGTGATTTAACCGCCTCCGCCGCTTTTGGCACTAATAAAGGCAGCCGTTGGAATCCCGGCTTAAATCCAAATACCATTATAGTAAGGACCGAAGCAGACCAAAAATGTATTACTTTTACGTCTGCGCCACTTACTAAAGAC
>JAHIZU010000194.1 GCA_018814265.1 Candidatus Margulisiibacteriota bacterium
AGCAATTTATAATTGACCGGCGTTTTTCGAGCCAAAAACCAGAGCAAGTCGTAATAATCGCGCCCCTTGGCGTATTTGCGGAAAAGAAAAGCATGCAGTTTAGCCGCAAAAAGCGAGGGGAGATCATAACTCTGCACCTTAAAAAGGAAATTTTTATTGACCATCACTACTTCGGTCCGGTACCCTGCCGGCGGCTTGGAGTCGATCTCCAGTTTAATGAAGAGCTTTTCGCTCTTATGGCTGGTCAGGCCCAGCTCGAATAAAAGCCCCTTGAACCTGATGAATTCGCCCAGAACGGCCCTCTCTTTTTTATCCGCCGCCGTTTCTTCCACCTCAAAACCGTTCAGGGCAAGTTCACGCTTCAGCGTCTTGAGCAGGCTGTCAAAACGAAAACCGTTTTTTTTGATCAGGCAGAAATCAAGGTCTTCCGAAAAACGCGGCAGGTCATAAATGATCCTGAGAGCCGTGCCACCGATAAAAGCCAGGTGGGTAAAATAGCCCTGGCGGTCAATGATCTGCAGGACCAGTTCCTGGAGAAATTCACGAGTAACGTTATATTTTTCCTCGTTTGTCCGCAGGCCGGCGAGTTTTGTCAAAAGGATATCTTTCATTACAGGGCCTCCGCGGCTTGAAGCAGTTTTTTGAAGCCAAAGCGGGCCGCGTATTTCAGCAATTTACGTTTATTAAGTCGGGAACGGTTTTGGAGCCGAAGCGAATCCCGGCAATATTTGGCCGGGTCACGGCCGATGGCGCTCAAATTCAAATAAAGGTGATCAAGCAGGGCTTTTTCCGGTTCAGCAATAAAGTACGGAAAGCCGGCCTCGTCACGCGCCTGTCGAAAACCGAAATAGGCGCTCGTTTTCAGCCGGCGATAGCTGAAGAGCCCCGCCTCATTTTCGAACGTTTTGGTCTTGCGGGTGGTGACCGATGTAACGGCGACGACTTTTTCAGGAATCATTTTATAATAGCTTAGCGCGGTTTCCAGGCTGATATAAGAGGGTTGGTACAGGGTGGCGGCGATCAATTCCCGGGAAAGGACCGTTCCCCTCTCCTCACGGCTCAAGGCGTAGAGTCCCCGGCGCAGGCTGACGATCAGGCCGCGTTTTTTCCAGCGGAGCAGCTGGTTCCGCAGCACCTGCGGGTTGGCGGCAAACAGTTCGGCTACGTCTCCGCCAAACAAGGGGTTCTTTTTGACCTTTTGCTTGAATTCAGCGAATTTCACTTATTTCTCCTAATAATCATTATTGATTATTAAAGGAAATGATACCTTATTAGCTTATTTTTGTCAATCCGGGTTTGCTTTCTGGCTAATTCCTGCGCTGGAGGGTAAAAGCAATTATTCCACAGCTGACCGCTTCGCGTAGACCTCTACCCTGCTCAAGAAGGTCCAGGTAGCCGCACCCATAACAAAAACAATCAATAGCAGAGACAAAAATTGCTGTAGATCAGAATTAACCATTGCCAAAGCGATTGCCCCTAGTATGACCTGGACACCGTAGCTAGCGATAACCGTGGCACGTTGAGATAAACCCATCAAATGGATGCGATGATGGGAATGATCTTTGCCTGGAGTGCTCATTTTAATATGATGAAGAAATCTGTTTATAAAAACAAAAAAGGTGTCAAAAATGGGAATGCCCAGGATTATCAAAGGCACAATAAAAGAGACAAATTGGAGGCGGGGTAAGTTTAACAACAATGCGATATTCCATAGCCTAAATATTTCTAAATTGAGGCTGATTGCTGCCATTATGAAGCCAAGAAATGTCGACCCGGCCTCCCCCAGGAAGATCGAGGCAGGATTGAAATTATATCGCAAAAATCCCAGCGTTGCCCCTGCCACTGCAAGAGAAATTAAGGCCGTTGGTATTTGGTCGCTATTGATCGATAAAATAAAAAACGATAGCGCAGCCAAAAAAGAAACGCCTGAGACTAAACCATCCATGCCATCAAGCATGTTCATCGAGTTTGTCATAAAGGTAATAAAGCAGGCGGTCAGGACCCAATTGATTGGATCAAATTTAAATAAATTAAAAGAAATACCAGTAATAAGAATAAAGGCAAAGGAAGCAACCAAGTGTGACCAAATCTTATAACGAGCCCGGATCTTAATACCGGCATCATCAAACAAACCAAAAAGGATGAAAAAAAGCCCGATAGCTCCAATCCCCAAAAGCAGCCTGGTTTCAATTCCAGAGAACCAAAGAGATAAAATAAATGCCAGATAAATGGCTGCGCCACCCATGAGCGGGATCGGCTTAGCATGGATCTTGCGGTGGCCGGGTTGGTCGAAGATATTAAATTTAAAGGATAACCATTTTGCTACAGGGGTAAGCACTAATGAGAGTAAAACAGCTATTGTAACAATTAATAAATATGTGGTCATTTCCCAACAACAGATTTTACTGCTGAAGAAGCTCCCGGACCAAAACGGGCTGATTTTTCAATATTGTCCCAGTTGTCTTGAAACCATTTTATAGTATTTTTTAGTCCTTCTTCAAAGCCAGTTGTTGGTTCATAATCAATAAGCTTTCTAGCCTTATCAACTGAGGCAAGCAATCTGCTTTTTGTATCCCATTTTCTTCTTTCTTGAAAGTTAATTCCAGCTGGGTTCCCAGTCAACTTATTTATCATTTCGGCTAAATCTTTAATCCTAGTCTCTACTTCTGAGGCTAAGTTGAATTCATCTCCAATTACATTTTCTAGGATACCGGCTTTCAATAATCCGCTTACAATATCAGTAACATATGTAAAATCCCTTGTTTCCTCACCTGTCCCAGTAATTGGAAGTGCTTTTTTTCTTAAAGCCCAATAGATGAAGTTAGGAATAACATTACGATATTGTCCAGGGACTTCACCCGGACCATAAGAATTAAAAAAACGAGTCTTAACCACTGGGGTTCCATAATGATGATGAAAGAAATTGCAATATAATTCACCAAGCATTTTTGTTATTTGATAAGGAGTTGAAAGATGGAGTGACATGAATTCTTCTTTCAAAGGCATAGGCGCACTAGATCCATATATAGAGCAACCGGAAGATGCATAAACAAATCTTTTAATGTTTGCTTTTGTAAAAGTTGCATATTCCAAAAGCCTTAGAGTCCCCATGCCATTGACTTGGAGATCTTTTTCTGGATGGTCCACTGAATTTTGGTTGGCAAAGAAAGCAGCCAAATGAAAAATATATTGGGGCTCTTCAAAGAAGACTCTCTTTAATTTAACTTCGTCCAAAATATCACCCTCAACAAACAGGATATTTGGTAAAGATGGCACATTCCAGCGTTCTGCGGACGATAGATTGTCTAATACAATAACTTTTGCCGCGCCAAGCTCTGCTAGGGCTTTTGTTAAGTTGCTTCCAATTGCGCCTGCCCCGCCTGTTACCAGAATAGTTGCGCCTTTATATGCTTTTGTGTAATCAGCTTCCATGTTGACTCCTTCCTGTAAGCGAATTCATTATTTCTTCGTACTTTGAAACGCTAACATTACGCGAAAAAGCTTGTTCTGCCCCTTTTCTACCATTTTTACCCATTTCCTCGCACAACGAGCGATCATTATACAATTTAATAATAGCTTTAGCAAGATCTTGCGGATTATCCGGCTCAACACAAATGCCGCAATTAAAATCCTTAATGATTTTCGGTGTGTCGCCTTCAAGCGGCAAACTAGTTATAACTGGCCTACCAGCGGCCATAATGCTTAAGAGCTTTCCCGGAACTACCGGAGTAGCCAGATCCTTACGAAGGGTAACCAGGCAAATATCTGAAGCATGTAAGATCTGCGGATAAACACTGCGCGGTTGAGTATCAACAAAAAGCACGTTCTTTAAACCTAAAGATTTTGCTTGATGTTCTAATTCTTGCTTCTTAATGCCATCGCCGACCAAGACAAATTGGATATCTGATTTATCCCTTAAAATATTAGCCGCGCTAATAACAACGTCCAACCCTTGAGCAAACCCCATCACACCAGCAAAGGAAACGATAAATTTATCTTTTAATCCGTATTTCTGGCTAAAATCATTTGCTTTGTTTCCGGGCTTAATCAAGTCTGTGTCAACCCAATTATGCAAGACAGCGGTAGTTTCCCTATTTGCTCCATGATTAACCACGTACTCTTTGTTCCCATCCGAATGTACCGTTAAGAAATTCGATTTTCTATAGATGAACGACTCCATCATTCTTGAGACTTTTATAAGCAGGCGGTTCTTCAGGAGCCCTAAATCAATTACAGTCTGGGGGTATAAATCCTGAATGTTTACAAGCACAGGTTTCTTTCTGATCTTGCCCAACCAATAACCTGAGATGCCCAAAGGCAAAGGCGGTGAATAAACTAGAATAACATCAAATTTATTTATCCTTAATCCGCCAAAAAAGAAGATTATGCCCAGTAAAAAATGTTCAAAACCACGTATTATAGGTATATTTCTGGCTAAAGGAGGGGTCGAAAACCGGTAAACATCAATTCCAGAGATATTCTCCCGGGCTGGTAAACTTTTGAGGTCGGTTCCAGCAGCCACATTATAACGGGGCATCCTGGTAATAACAGAAACCTGATGGCCCCTTTGGACTAATGATTCAGCCAATTCGAAGAAAAGAGTTGAAGCTGACTTCGTTTCTGGCGGGAAAGCTTCAGAGAGAATTAAGATATTCATTTATTTCTTTTGGCGCTCCTGTTCTTATCGAATCAATTATGGCAAACGTAGTCAAGGTCGTATAGAGATAATCCTCAAAATTGACAGCTATTTTACCATCTTTTATTGAACTAAAAAAGGCAGCAAATTCACCTTGATATCCCCGATCTAAGTTAAAGGATTTCTTTTTTGTTGATTTGCCATCTTTGGCAAAAAACAATGATTTAAAATTATCAATAACACAAACAGAATTTTTGCTGAAGACTTCAATCCGTTCGCGAGGGAGCAATTTATCACCTTGAGAAGCATAGAGGATCGTTGCGACAGATCCGTTTAGCATCTTGAGTGTTATAACTAGATTATCCTGCCCTTTATCGTTCGTTGACTCTGCAAACACTTTAGTTGGCAGAGAACCGGAAAGTTCCTGTATTAAATCAACAAAATGGCAAACTTCGCCAACTACCCTGCCACCGCCTTCTGCTGCATCATGCACCCAACTGTCTGCAGGCACAAAACCAGCGTTTACACGACAATTGATAACCAAATCAGAGGTATTGCCAAGCAGTTCTTTGGCTTGCTTAGTCTGTGGCGCAAACCTTCGATTAAAACCAACCATTAATTGTTGTTTTGATGATTTGTACACCTCAACAATTTCTTTTAATTC
>JAHIZU010000195.1 GCA_018814265.1 Candidatus Margulisiibacteriota bacterium
CGAAATCCCCTCTTTAACCGCCGTGACGCTGACGCCGTTGCCAATGTGCATGGTGATCAAGTTAACCTCAGCCGGACTTTTGCCTAACAACACCGCTGCCCGGCGAGAAACATACAGGTGCGAGGTGCCATGAAAACCGTAGCGCCGGACGCCATAGATGCCGTACCATTCGTAAGGCACAGCATAAAGAAAGGCTGGCTCAGGCATGGTCTGGTGAAAAGCTGTGTCAAAAACCGCGATCTGCGGCACCTGGGGCATAAACTCTTTGGCCGCTTCAATCCCCAAAATATTTGGCGGATTATGCAGGGGAGCGAGGTCCTGCACACTGCGAATCGCTTCAAGGACTTCGTCATTAATTAAGATTGAGCTTTTAAATTTTTCGCCGCCGTGCACCACCCGGTGACCCACAGCAGAAATCTCAGCCAGGTCTTTTATCACCGCCTGGTCTCCCTGGGTCAGGGCATCAATGATCTGTTTTAAGGCTGTGCGATGGTCAGGGCAGCCGCCAATACCGATCCGCTCGATCTCTCCCTGGGTAAGGGTCTGCTTTTTCCCCCAGCGGTAAAGTTTGTATTTAACAGACGAGCTGCCGCAATTTAAAGCTAAAATAATCATTTTTTATTTAAAACAAAACCAGAGGACTGACTGATTTTCCCTTGCTGATCAACGATCAAGGCCTCAGTGCCAGCCAAGGTCTCAACCAGCTCCAGGCCTCGCGCCGGGCCAAGCACAAAAACCGCGGTTGACAAAGCATCAGTTTCCGCTGCGTTCCTGCCAACAATTGTCACGCCTTGACACAGCTTGGCCGGTTTACTCGTGCGTGGATCAACAATATGTTGGCCGCGCTCATAATCGCCGGAAGTAGCCAGGCTTTGCCCATGAGTAAGCGTAACCGTGCCGATTAATTTGTCTTTTTCTCGGGGATGTTGAATGCCGATTTGCCAACTTCTCTGGTCCTGCCTGCCGGCAGGCAGGCCAAAAACAGCAATTGAGGAACGCATATCAATCATCCCACTTTTTGCGCCCTTTTTCAGCAGCAGCTGGCGAACAGCTTCCGCGGCATAGCCCTTGCCGATACCACCCAGATTGATCTTGGCCCCGTTCTTTTTAAGAAAGATCTTGATCAGGCGATGATCCAAAACCAGAACGCTGGGGCTGCCCAGAGTTATATCAAACGCTCCCCAAGATAAACAATTAATTATTTGCGCCAACCGCACACAATCAAAGGTATCGCCTGAGACTGCCACTGGTTCCTGGCCAGCAAATTTATTGACCGTGCTGACCTCGCTGGCTGGTTTTAAGCTGCTTAACAGCTGATCCAATCTTTCGACTTCTTCTAGACCCAGCCTGGCAAGTTGGCCAGCGCCAGGCCCCTGAACCTTGACCCTGACTGGCGAACCCATAATATAGGCAGTTTTTTCAGCGGAAACATTCAACCTGGCATAAATCTGTTGCCCGGCAACCAGCACAAGAACAAAGACCAAAAATAAATATAGTAGACGTACTTTCATGATGTGCCTGTATATGATATAATAATCAAGACTAATAAGCAATTGTCATGAACAAGGTAAAAAGCCTAAATAGAAAAGATCTCCTCGGACTCAAGGACCTCTCAGTTGATGAAATCAAATTAATTCTTAAAACCGCCCACTCAATGAAAGAAGTAATTGCGCGCCCGATCCCTAAAGTGCCAACCTTACTGGGCAAACACATCGTCACCCTTTTCTATGAACCGTCAACGCGAACCCGGACCTCTTTTAACACCGCGGCCAAGGTCCTTTCCGCCAACGTGACTAATGTGGCCATTGCTTCTTCCAGTGTGGTTAAGGGGGAAAACCTGATCGATACTGTTAAAAACCTGGAGGTCATGGGCCTGGATTGTATTATCATCCGCCACAGCATGGGCGGAGCGCCTCACCTGGCGGCCAAAAACTGCAATGCCGCGGTCATCAACGCGGGTGACGGTTTTAACGAACACCCAACCCAAGGGCTGCTTGATATCTTTACCATGGTTGAGAAAAAGAAAACCGTTAAAGACAAAAAGGTCTTGATCGTGGGAGACATCAGCCATTCCAGGGTCGCGCGCTCCAATATCTGGGGCCTGAAAAAGCTGGGGGCAGAAGTAGTTGTGGTCGGTCCGCCAACCATGATCCCGGCCGAAATAGAAAAAATGGGTGTGCGCGTTTCTTTCAACCTTGACCAGGAAATCAAAGATGCGGATTTCATCAATATGTTAAGGATCCAAAGAGAACGCCAGGAACAATGCCTTTTCCCCTCGGTTGAAGAATATTCCCAACTTTACGGCCTGAACGCTGAAAGAATGAAGCAAGCCAAAAAAGACGTGATCGTTATGCATCCTGGCCCGATCAATCGCGGAGTGGAAATGACCTCGGAAGTTGCTGACGGACCTTACAACGTCATCTTAGAACAGGTGACCAATGGCGTGGCTGTCAGGACCGCTCTTCTCTTCCTGCTGTTGGGCGGGAAAAACTCTGACTAACAGGCGAAAACGACCTGCGGTGGATCGGACAAGGACCATATTTTTTTAATCTTTTCAAATGTTTTTCGGTCCCATAGCCTTTATGCAGGTCGAAACGATATTTGGGGTATTTTTTGTGCAGTTGCAGCATGAGCCTGTCCCGGGTAACTTTAGCGATAATTGAAGCTGCGGCAATTGACGAACATTTTTTATCTCCAGCAGTAAGCCCTTGTTGTGGGATTGGCAAATCGAGTTTAATTCTGCCGCCGTCAATCACCAGACAATCTGGCACAACACATAAATTTTCCACTGCCATTTTCATGACCAAAAGATTAGCCTTGCCAATATTTATTTTATCAATTGTTTTATGGTCAAGAATAGCAACACCAATGGCCAGAGCTTTCTGTTGAATTTCTTTGTAGAATCTTTCACGCTGTTTTGCAATTAAGCTCTTTGAATCAAGCAGACCCTTTATTTTCGTGTTGGGAGGAAAGATAACTGCCGCAGCAACAATTGGTCCAGCCAGAGGACCCCGGCCAACCTCATCTACTCCGGCAATTAAAGAAAAACCTTTTTTACGAAGTTTATTTTCAATTAAAAATGAAGGTCGCCCCATTTGGGGGAATTATAGCATAAGGTGTCTAAATCTCGACACTTATTAACTAACAACACGCCTCGATTTCATCGGGGCTACAACACACAACTTACAACTTTTCCCCAATATTATTATAAAAATTTGTCGTTTGTTCTAAGTCGTTAGTTGTTAGTTAATAGTTGGCAATAAGATCGCTACTATTCAAAAAGGGAGGTTCATAATGACTAAAAAGAATCCAGCTAAAAGGAAGTATCAAGAACTTATAGACTCTATTGGGGTTCTTCTCCAGCAGGCTCAACAGAAAGTCTATCAACAAGTTAATAGTATTCTGGTTAAAACCTATTGGGAAATTGGCAGTCATATTGTTATTTATGAGCAAAATAGCAAAGAACGCGCCGAATACGGATCAAAACTTCTGGATAAGCTATCAAAAGATCTTAAAAATCGTTATGGCAAAGGTTTTTCCCGCCGCAATGTATTAAACATGAGAAATTTCTATCAAGCCTATAAGAAACGGCAGACAGTGTCTGCCATTTTCTCCTGGTCTCATATCGTGGAACTAATTTCATTGGAAGACTCCCTTGCGCGCTCTTTTTACGAAAAAGAATGCGTTGCAAACAAATGGAGTGTGCGCGAATTAAGACGCCAGATAGGCTCAATGCTCTTCGAACGCTTGGCTCTGAGTAAAAACAAAAAGGGCGTCTTAAAACTCGCGGCCAAAGGCCAGCAAACAAAGAAGGCTCAAGATATAGTAAAAGACCCTTATGTCCTAGAGTTTTTGGGTATTCCAGAAAAACACCAATACTCGGAAGAAGAATTGGAAAAAAGAATTATTGATAATATGCAATCGTTTCTGCTTGAGTTAGGCAAAGGATTTTCTTTTGTCGCCCGACAGTTTCGCATCACATTAAACAACAAACATTATCGTGTTGATCTAGTTTTCTACAATCGCATATTAAGATGTTTTGTCTTGATCGATCTTAAAATGGGCGCAATTTCTCATGAAGATATCGGCAAGATGAACCTGTACTTGAATTATTTCAAGAAAGAAGAAATGGCTACAGATGACAATGAGCCGATTGGCATAGTTTTAGGCGCAAAAAAGGATCACGTATTAGTTGAATATGCTTTGGGCGGTATTTCAAATAGATTGTTTGCTGCAAAATATCGCCTTTCGCTGCCAGACAAAGCGTTGTTGCAAAGAGCCGTTGAGCAAATTATTGATCGCCAAAAAGCTTAGATCAACCCAAATTTACTAATCGGCCAGATGCGGATGAAAGCAGGGCCAATTAAATTTTTCTTGGGTAGAAAACCCCAGTAGCGGCTGTCGGCGGATGCTGGCCGGTTATCCCCCATCACAAAGTAGGCGTCATTAGGTATTTTAACCGGGCCAAAGCTTGAAAAATCGCTATTCATAGGATGGGTCTCTTTTACCGCCTTAGTATTGATATAAATCACTCCGTCCCTTACTTCAAAGGTTTCACCCGGCATGCCCATAACTCTCTTGATTAGGTCGCGCTTGGGCTCACCTTCAGCCGCCACCTGTCTAAAAACCATTATTTCTTGGCGGCGCGGCTGGCGAAAATGATAAGCAACCTTGTTAACCACGATCCGGTCCTGAATATCCAAAGTAGGCTCCATGGAACTAGAGGGGATCCAAAAAACCTGAAGAAAAAAGGCCCTGATAATAAGGGCCATGATAAAGGCAACGACAATGGTCTCAGTCCAATCAAAAAGCCAGTGCTTTATCCGCATTAAGCGCTCTCTTTCGCAGCTTCGCTTGCGGGAGCGGCTTTCTCCTCTTCGACTCTGATGGCCTGACTGCCAACGCGTTTGCGCAGGTAATACAACTTGGCTCGTCTGACTTTACCGCTGCGCAGTACAGAGATCTTTTCCACCTTTGGGGAATGAAGCGGGAAGGTCCGTTCAACGCCAATGCCCTGAACGATCTTTCTCACAGTAAAGGTCTCTCCAACGCCGCCACCCTGGCGCTTAATAACTATCCCTTCAAAACCCTGGGATCTTTCTTTCCCACCCTCAATGATCTTGGAAAAGACCTTGATGGTGTCTCCAACTTTGAATGGCTGGATCTCCTTTTTCATTTGCGATTTCTCAATATCTTCTATGACTCCCATAATAATCCCCCTTGAAATGACTAATGACTAATTAATTAATGACGAATGCCGGTAAAAACTTTTTTATTAAAAAAATAATTGCCGCAGGCACACATTCATTAGTCATTCGACATTAGTAATTAGTCATTCACCGAGCAGCCTGTCTAATATTATAGCATTTGCAGAGCGAACTGACAAATGATTATAGCCTGCCTGCCGGCCAGGCAGGTCACTTTTGCCTATAATCGGCTCTAAAACACAATCCATTTTCTCAAAAACCTCTTCAACCAGCCCCCAACCCGTGCCCAGCAGTAAAAGATATGGGTCTGGCGAATTGCTTATTTCTAATTTCAGGTCAGCAAATCTCACTGCCCCATTAGGTTTGGCGGAAGTGCC
>JAHIZU010000196.1 GCA_018814265.1 Candidatus Margulisiibacteriota bacterium
AGAGGATAGCAAGGGTTGAAATGAAAACAGACTTTTCTTCAGCAATACCAAATGCAATGATTCGGGTGACAAATTCGCTCCTGTTTTCCGTGATCAGGCCTAAACCAATGTCTGAGATCGGATGACCGGTCCTGGTATCTCTGATTACCGGACGGTTATGGGCTTGCCAGTGCAGTTCCAAAGGGATGCCCAGCGCGCTAATGCTGTTAACCAGTCTCTCGCTTGCGGCTAAAAGGGTTTCTCGGCAAGTTTTATTAGCCAGGCCGGCGATCCAGAGGTTGGTTCTTGTAGGAGGGCTTGGCATATTACTCATAAATAGATTTATCTCGTGATCGCTGACATCGCTTGTGAAATGGCCGGCCCGCGCTTCTGTGATCTTTCCTGCCTCGTTTTTTGCGGTTGCGGCGATAAAAACGCAAGGACCAAGAGTGGCAGTTATCCAGGTCGGGGCCTGATCAGAAAATCTATCGTGACCAAATGACACGGTGGTTGGCATAAGGGTAAGTTTTGTGCTCTGATCCCTTAGTCGCTGGTGGCCAGCCAAAGGGTTATGGCTCACGGCTTGAACCGCGGATCTAAGCTGGGCTGGGTAATGGGCAATTTGTTCTATCATTATTGTGATTTCCTACAGAATATTCTCGTCAAATCTTTCGGAATATTTCACTTTGTGTTAGAATGAAGTCATGATAAGGACATTACTTATTTTATTTGTCCTAAGCCTATTAACACCGGCGGGCTTCTGCGCAGAGCAGAGCTTTGATCTTGCTGTGTACCCAACGGTCGCCTGGCAGGGTAAGGTTGTGGCTGTCAGGCTTATTTCAGCCGAAAGTGTTAGTGAAGTAAGTGGCTCGTTCCTGGGGAATAAATTTAATTGTTATAGGAGTGGTGATGATTATCAAGGAGTTGTTGGTGTGCCGATCGATCAAAAAGTCGGCCATTATGACCTAAAATTATTTATCACTAAAAATGACGGAACAAAAACCGAAATAAGCAAAAAAATGAAAGTCTGGGAGACAAGATTTCCTTTTTCCAGGTTTTGGCTTAAGCCAGCCCGGAACAAATTAAGAGCAAGAAATATCATTAATAACGAATGGGCAGAGATCGAACAAGTTTTGCAAGTTGAGGGACAGGAGAAGCTCTGGCAAGGTAAATTCAGCTGGCCGGTTAAGGCGCGGGTTTCCCAGGGTTTTGGCCACCGGGAAATTATCAATGGCAAAAGGGCAGGTAATCATCGGGGCCTGGATATCGCTGTTATCAGCGGGACGAAAATTATTGCGCCCAATAGCGCCAAAGTTGTCTTTGCCAAGAGGCTCAAGGCTTTTGGCGGGACACTGGTTTTAGATCATGGTCAGGGAATTCACACATTGTATTTTCATCTTTCAAAGTTAATTGCCAAGGTTGGGGACGAGGTTGGAAAAGGTGAGCTGATCGCCTTGAGCGGAAATTCCGGCATATCTTCCGGCGCGCATCTGCATTGGGGCATGTCAGCGCACAATTTGCGGGTAGACCCGTTGCAATGGACTAAATATGAAATCTAAAGTTGAAAGAATAATTGATGCCAATATTAATCGGGCGGTGGAAGGATTGCGGGTGATGGAAGAAGTGGCGCGATTTGTTGTTGAGGCTAAGAAGATGACGGAGCAGCTCAAAAAAATGCGCTCTAGAGTAAGAAAGCTGGCGAAACAGTTTGCTGGGATCAAACAAAGAAAAGCCTTAACTGATGTTGGCAACAAACTTTATACCAAAAGTGAGAAAAAGAGAAAGACAATTAAGGATGTCGTGGTGGCGAATGCTAAAAGAGTTCAGGAGGCTTTGCGGGTTCTGGAGGAGTTTTCCAAATTGATCAAACCTAGTTTGGGAAAGTCCTTCAAAACTATTCGCTTTAAGGTTTATGATCTGGAACAAAAAATTTATCAAGCTCTGACCGCTATTTGACGCAGCTTTATGATTTTTGCTATAATCGCGGGGTTAATCTAAAGTAAGGAGTTTTAAAAATGACTTATAAAATTGCACTGATTGGGGGAGACGGTACCGGACCAGAGGTGGTGGCTGAAGGGTTAAAAGTCTTAAAAGCCGTGTCCAAGAAGCATAAATTCGATTATAAGCTGGAGGAATTTGATTTTTCCGGTAAAAGATATCTCAAGTCCGGTGAGTTGGTCAGTGATAAGGATATCGAAAAGCTCAAGACTTTTGATACCATCTATCTGGGCGCTGTTGGCGACCCGGAGGTTAAACCAGGCATTCTTGAGCATGGTGTGCTTCTGCGCATCAGATTTGCTTTAGATCAATACATCAATCTGCGGCCGGTCATTCTTTATCCTAATGTTGATACTCCGATCAAGGACAAGGGCCCTAAAGAGATCGATTTTGTCGTTGTGCGTGAGAATACCGAGGGCCTTTATGCCGGCACCGGCGGTTATCTGAGAAAAGGCACTCCGGATGAAATCGCGACCCAGGTATCGGTCAATACCCGAAAAGGCGTTGAGCGCTGCCTCAGGTACGCGTTCGAATATACCAAAAAGCGCAATAAACGAAAACAGCTAACTCTCGTCGGAAAAACCAATGTTCTGACCTATGCTTTCGACCTTTGGGAAAGAGCTTTTCATGAGATCGGGCAAAAAGATTATCCTGAGATCAAGCGCGAATATGCCCACGTTGACGCGACCTGTATGTGGTTCGTTAAGAACCCGGAATGGTTCGATTGTATAGTTACGGACAATATGTTCGGTGATATCATAACCGACCTTGGCGCGATGGTGCAGGGCGGCATGGAGATCGG
>JAHIZU010000197.1 GCA_018814265.1 Candidatus Margulisiibacteriota bacterium
ACGGGGCAAACACGAGTTCGCTTTAATATTTTTGCGCAGCGAAGCTGATTCAGAGCGGGTGAAAAAGAGAATTGAGATCACCAAGTCATTGATCGGCGGGCAAATGGGCGGCGCCAGTGAAATAGTCGCGCAAGGCAAGTCAGCCCTGGCACGGATCCTATCGCTGATCTATTTTGGCGATCTGCTCAGCGTTTACCTGGCGATATTGAAAGGCATTGACCCCACACCAGTGGAAGTTATTGGCCGACTGAAAAAGGAACTGAACCGGTGAAGGCGGTCATCATTGCTGGCGGTCTAGGCACCCGGCTCCGGCCGCTGACTTATAATACCCCTAAACCAATTGTGCCGGTTGTTAACCGGCCTTTTGTGGTGCATCAGATCGAGCATCTGGTCAAGCATGGCGTTGATGAAGTCATCCTTAACCTCCACTATCTTTCTCATGAAATCAAAAAGATCCTGGATGATGGCAAACAATGGGGGATAAAGATCCATTATTCTATTGAGGAGCACCCTTTGGGCACGGCGGGTGCGGTCAAGAACGCGGAGCAGTTCTTTGACGAGGGTCCAATGGTTGTTTTTAACGGGGACGTCCTGACCGACATTAATATCTCTAAAGTTGTTAGTTTTCATCGGGAAAAGGGCGCCACAGTTACTTTAACTTTGACAGAGGTGGAGGATCCAACACCTTTTGGCCTGGTCCTGACTGATAAAAACGGTCGAGTGACTCAATTTCTGGAGAAGCCAAGTTGGAGCATGGTTACGGCCAAAACGATCAACGCCGGGATATATGTTGTTGACCCAAAGATATTCAAGCTCGCGCCAGTTGGCAAGCCATATTCTTTTGAAAGAGAACTTTATCCGACCTTGTTGGAACAAGGTGCGCCAATTTTTGGATATCCCTCGCAGGCTTATTGGATCGATATTGGTAATCCGCAAAAGTACATTGAGGCTCACCAGGCTATTTTGCGCGGCGAGGTAGCGGTCAAAATTATCGGCACAAGAATTAACGGCAAATTTTGGTTGGGCAAGGACACGCACCCTGATGCCAGCGTGCGCTTTGCTGGCGCCTCAGTGGTCGGCGAGAAGGTCAAGCTGGGTAACGGAACTGAAATAGGAGATTACGTTGTTCTGGGAAACAATGTTTCTGTTGGCGCCCACTGCCGGCTGGAGCGGGCGATTGTTTGGCAAGACACAAAAATCGGCGATCACGTACACTTATCTGATTGTATTTTAGGCAACAAGTGCCTGATCGAAGATAATGTGGTGATCGAGCGCGGCGTGGTTTTGGCCGATGGCTCAGTCGTAAAAAAAGGCACTCGCTTAACCTCTTAGTTGTTTAACCAAAAACAATGTGATATATTTGCTTTATGCTTAAGGTTGTTGGAAAGGATAATATCCAAGAAGAAATAGCCGCTATACAGGAGCAACAATCTTTTAAGCTTGAGTCCCCGCAGGAGGAAGTGGTCAAACAGATTATTCTGGCTGTGTCTCGATCGGGAGACCAGGCGCTGGTTGAGTACACTAGAAAGTTCGACGCCAAGGATTTCTCAGTTGAGATGCTCCAGGTTTCAGCCAAGGAAATTGAACAGGCTTATCAGCAAGTTGATAATGCCTTTAAGGCGACCCTGGCCAAAGCAATTGGCAATATTACCGCCTATCACCAAAAGCAGCGGCCTGATGAGTGGTTTGAAACCTTGCCGCTGGATGTAGTTTTAGGCCAAAGAGTTATTCCCCTGCAGCGAATTGGTATTTACGTGCCTGGCGGCCGCGCTACCTATCCTTCGTCAGTTTTAATGGGAGCGATCCCAGCTAAAGTTGCCGGAGTTAAAGAGATCATCATGGTTTCCCCTCCGCCGATCAAACCCCCGGTACTGGTGGCGGCAGCTGAGGTTGGCATTTCAAAAATTTATCAGGTGGGGGGAGCCCAGGCAATAGCTGCTTTGGCCTTAGGCACGGAAACCATTCCCCAGGTGGATAAGATAGTGGGCCCAGGCAATATTTATGTTACCTTGGCAAAAAAGCAGGTTTTTGGCCTGGTGGACATTGATAGCCTGGCCGGGCCGTCAAATATTTTAATCGTCGCGGATAAGGATGCAGAGCCAGAGTTCTTGGCCGCTGACCTGCTTTCTCAGGTTGAGCATGACCCCGATTCCTTCGCGATCCTGGCGACAGATTCGCCGGAAATTATTGCCGGGACCGTCAAAGAGATCGATAAACAAATAAAGAAGCTGTCGCGCCGGGAAATTATTGATCAGGCCAGCATAATTATTTTTCAGGTTGAGAACATCATGGAGGCAATTGAGTTGACCAATCAAATCGCGCCGGAGCATTTAAGCTTAGAGATCGGCTCGCCACAGCGGTTTTTGGAACGGGTCAGGAATGCTGGGGCGGTTTTTCTGGGACCTTATTCGCCAGTGCCAGTTGGCGACTACCTGGCTGGACCCAACCACATTCTACCAACCGGCGGAACCGCGCGCTTTGCCTCACCATTAAGCGTCTACGATTTTGTTAAGTCGCAAAGCATTATTGGCTACACTAAACCGGCCTTAAAGAATGTCTGGAAGGATATAAAACTTCTGGCAGAGATCGAAGGGCTGGATGCCCATGCCCGGGCTATTGACGTTCGATTCTCTTAAGCAATTCCTGCGGATTATCCCTGATAACCTTTATCGCCTCTGCTCTTTTTAACCCGGTTTCCTGCGCGATGAGCAGGGCTTTTTTCTGAGTGATCAGATCTTTTTCAGAGTGAGCGTCGGTATTTAATAAAAGCTTGGCCCTGAACTGTTTGGCCATTTTGGCCACATGGCGGTTGCCCTGGCGGTGGCCCTTGCGAGCGGAAATCTCAAGATAGATATCGTTTACTTTGGCCAGGATGGCTTCTTCTTCAGTGATCTGACCCGGGTGAGCCAGGATATCTACCAAGCCTTTTAACTGCAGGGCCGCCCGGTTGGTGCCCTTTGGCACTGGCTCAACAGGGGATTCGCCGTGAACCACCACGATCTTGGCTCCAAGTTTTCTGGCTTTGGTTGCGTACCCCTTGATGAGTTTTGGGTCAAGGTAGCTTAGCTCAACACCGGGAATAACTTTAAGCGGCAGGCTGGGCCCTTGCTTTTTGACAAAGTTAATTAAGTGGCGGATCACCTCTTCAAGATTTGAGGCATCAACATGGTCGGTTATGGCAATAGCCGCATGATCGCGGGCAGCTGCTTCGTAGGCCAGGGCTGCGGGTAAAAGTAAACCATCGCTGAAGATTGTGTGAGTGTGAAAATCTAGACGAGAACCGAGGTCTTTCATCCGGCTGTTGCGGCTTGTTTAACCGCTCGTTTTAGAAGGCCTTTTTTGCGGCGGGCTTCTTTTTTTCTTTTTCTGCGGCGTTTAATCTCTTGTTCGCGAGTTCTGATCATATGCCATTAATATAGTCTAAAATAGCCTGCGTGTCAACAGGTAGCTCCAGCCATTTCACGTCCTTAAAGCGTTTGAACCAGGTCATTTGCCTCCGGGCAAAATTACGGGTCCTTTTTTTGAGCTCTTTGACCATTTCCTCTTTGGTCCATGTGCCATCCAGCTGGCTGATGGCTTCTTTGTAGCCCAAGGCTTGGAAGGCGGGCAGATTTTTTGAGTAACCTTTAGCCAGCAAGCCTTTAACCTCATTGATCAGCCCGTGCTCGATCATCTGGTCGACTCTTTGCTCAATGCGCTGGTAGAGTTTTTCTCGCGGGGCGTTTATGCCGAGCAGTTTGGGCTCGGAACCGGCGAATAAACTTCGCGGTTCCTCGCGTTTCTTTTGTAATTGAGAAATGGGGCTGCCGGTTAATTCATAGACTTCCAAGGCGCGGACGATTCTTTTTTTGTCATTAGGATGGAGCTTGGCCGCGGCTTCAGGATCGATAGTAGAAAGCTGAGCATAGAGCGTAGCAGCAGGAAGCTTTTCAAACTTTTGGCGCAGCTCTTTGTCAGCCGCAACGATAGGGAAGGAAAAGCCTTCAAGCAGCGTCCACAAATAGAGGCCAGTCCCGCCAACAATGATTGGTGTGCCAGCTCTGTTTTCTATCTCGTTGGTTAGTTGGGTGGTTTGCTCAACAAAGTCAGAAACAGTCCAGGCCTCGTCCGGGTTTCTTATGTCAATCAGATGGTGCGGAATTCCTTGGCGTTCCTCGAGCGTTGGTTTGCCTGTGCCAATATCCATGCCACGGTAGACCTGCATGGAGTCGGCGGAGATTATCTCAGCCTTTAAGTTTTTTGCCAGCTCAATGGCCAGGGAGGTTTTACCGATCGCTGTGGGGCCAAGGATTACAAGAGTGTTACTCACCTGAGTCTTTTGTTTTAATGATCTTTTTCTCGGCCTTTTGCAGCAGATCCAGGGTTAGCCAGGCAATGATGGTAGCCGTGATCGCCCCGACGTAGAACCCAGAACCTGACGCAATGCCGATCGCTGCCACAACCCAGATGGACGAGGCAGTGGTTATGCCGCGGACCGCGCCGCGCGCTTGAACGATCGCGCCCGCGCCGATAAAGCCAATGCCAGTGACGATGCCTGCTGCGATCCTGCCTGGATCAGCCATGCCTGAGACCAGGACCATCTCAGCAGAAACCTGCATGAACAGGGCAGAGCCTACGGCAACCAGGATATGGGTGCGCAGCCCAGCGCTTTTACCTTGTTTCTCTCTTAACCAGCCAATGATCCCACCCAGGATAAAAGCGACAAAAAGATTAATTACTATTGTTAGATCAGACATAGGACCCTCCTTGCTAAGACGCTATATTTTAAATCCGCCATGTTTTTTAAAATGTTCGACCAGGCCGCCGTCTGCCAGCAAAGTTTGCATGGTTTTTGGCAGAGGGGCAATCTTGATCTCTTTGTTTTTTGTTTTATTCTTGATCAGGCCGGCTGCCAGGTCAACTTCCAGCTCATCGCCTTCGGCAATCGAGCCCGTGTCCGCCTCAATCGCTGGCAGACCCAAGTTGTAGCAGTTGCGGTAAAAGATCCGGGCAAAGGATTTGGCAATCACCGCGGAAATATTAGCATACTTGATGGCCATTGGTGCTTGTTCGCGGGAAGAGCCGCAACCAAAATTTCTGCCAGCCACGATAAAATCGCCTTTTTGGATCCGGCTGTAGAATTTGGGATCGAGATCTTCCATCACATGCTTGGCCAGCTCATTGGGGTCCTGGATCTTAAATTTATAGCGGCCGGAGATGATGTAATCCGTGTTAATATCGTTGTCTTGTTTAAAGCGCCGCGCTTTACCGTTGAGTTCCATGTTTAATTTAGTATAGCAAAGTTAAAGCATCCGGGCAATTGTTTCTCTGACCTCTGCTATCTTATTATCGTAATCAGCTTCGGATTTAATCTCGATTGGCTTGCCAACGCTTAATTTTACTGGACAGGGGTGGAACAGCCAGGAACCCTTTTTCATAATATTAAAGCTGCCGGAGATGGCAATCGGGATAATTGGAGCCCTGGACTTTAAGGCAGCCAGGAGACTGCCGCGTTTGAACCTGCCGAGCTCGCCTGTTTTAGTTCTGGTTCCTTCGGGAAAGATCAGGACGGATTCTCCTGCTTTGATTATTTCAATAACAGCCTCAACGGTGCGGTAAGCGCTTAGCACTAATTTGCGGTCAATAGAAAAATAGCCTGCTTTCTTAAGATACCAGCCGAAGATAGGGATTTTAAAAAGCTCTTTTTTAATGGCGAACCGGAAATTTATTGGCAGGCAAGCTAGAAGGATCAAAATATCTGCTGCGCCCTGGTGATTAGACGCAAGGATCAATGCCTTATCCCTGGGGATATTCTCTAGCCCGGAAACCTGAACCTTAACTCCGGAAAAGAAGGTCAGAAACCTTGCCCAGATGTGCCCAGCAATTTGGAACGGTTTGTGGGAAGACCTGGAAAACGGCACAAAGAAAAGGGTAATGGTTGTGCCGACCAAAAAGCTCACTACCGTTAAAAGATAGAAAAACACGGAATGGAATATTCTTTGTAGCATACGTTTAATAGTATAACAGAAAGCAAAAGTAGAGTGAAATTTTGCGGCGAAAATCACGAAATATACCTAGAATAAAGCCATGGAAATAAACAGAATTGACGAAACCAGCGAAGCAGCCGCCAGCCAGGAAATAGGCTTGAGTAAGCTTGGCGGTAAACCCTGTATCTATTATCCTGAAGTAAGTTGCCGGGCGCCAAAGCTTAGGTTTAAGATCTGCAATGGCTGCCCCAGGTGCCAACAGTTTGCTCAGCAAAATGTGGTCAAGTCAGTTTTTAATCATATAAAGTCTTTTGCTGTTTCTTTGCTGGCCACAGGATTTAATCAGTCTTCCAAATAAATAACCCTGGCCAGTTCTTCTTGCGTTGTCATTTCTTGCCGAACTTTTAGCAAACCATTCTCAGCTAATGTTCTCATGCCCTTTTGCGGTTTTGTTCCTTGCATTACCTCATAGATTCCCGCGCGCCCTTGGTAACCGGACGGGCCTTTCTTTCTGATCAAGCGTTGAGCCACCACGCCGATCACCGAAGCCTCGACCAGATACTGGTCAATGCCCATGTCAGCTAAGCGCGTTACTGCGGAAGGGGCGTCATTCGTATGCAGGGTAGAAAAAACCAGGTGGCCGGTCATGGCGGCCTGGAAGGCGATCTTAGCTGTTTCCAGGTCGCGGATCTCCCCTACCATAATGATATCCGGATCCTGGCGCAGGATGGAGCGCAAGCCCCGGGCAAAAGTCAGGCCTGCCTTAGGATTGATCTGGATCTGGTTTATGCCTGGAAGTTGATATTCGACCGGATCCTCAATTGTGGTGATATTAACATCTTTGTTGTTGAGCTTGCTTAAGGTGGCGTAAAGGGTGGTGGTCTTGCCAGAGCCAGTCGGGCCGGTAACCAGGATAATTCCGCAGCGGCGCGAGATCATCCTTTGATAAAGCGCTAGGTCAGCCTTTTCCATGCCTAATTCCTCCAGGCTTAAGTGCGCTTGCTTTCGGTCCAATAGACGCAGGACAACTTTTTCTCCGTGAAGTGTGGGCAGGGTGGAGACCCGCAGGTCAACTGTGTTTTTACCGAGCTTTAAATTTGTCCGGCCGTCCTGGGGTAAGCGGCTTTCAGCAATATCGAGATTTACCATAACCTTTACCCGGGAGATCAAGGAAGGTTGTTTTGATTTGTGGACTGGTTTGCCATCTTGCAGTAGGCCATCTACACGAAAGCGAATTCTAAAATAATCTTCGCGAGGCTCAAGATGGATATCTGAAGCTTGAAGGTCAATTGCCGTCTTAATGATTTCATCTAGAAGGGAGGGAGTACTATTGCTGTTATCGCGAATTATTGTAATTTTATCACTAATCATTTGGTCTCGAAGGATTGCAAATTTTTGTCGCGAATTGGTTTTCACGAATTTTGTCTAATTCACCCGAACTTTTTAATAAGTTTCGTCCTTTTAGGATGCGCTTATATTTTAGGCTTTCATTTCCGAAGGTTGCTAAAATGCCTAGTTCTATTCTGCTTTTCCTAAGATAACCAAGGACTTGCCTGATGGCTTGCTTAGAGAAGTTTGTGGAAATTTTTATTTCCAAAACTATTTTATGATCAATAACAAAATCAATATAATATCTTCCGATAAATTTGCCTTTGTATTCTAAGTCCGCCCTAACCTGTTCTAAATATGGGATCTTTTCATAATCAAGCGCCATTTTTATTGCTTTTTGGTAGTATTTTTCTTGATATCCTGGTCCCAATTTATTGAAAACATCATAAAGGATCCCGACTATTTTATAACTCAACTCCTTGTGGATAATCTCTACCATTTTGTACCCCCTCTAATTTGTGAGAAATTCGTCAAATTTGCGAACTAACCATTCGCGAACAGAATTCGAATTTCTTTGAGATTGCTGATTCGTGATAAAATTCGAGACTAAGGAGCTACCAGCAAGTTTATTACCAGGGAAAATAGGGGGTAGGGAATAGGGATTAGGGGGAAAGGTGTCGTAATTCCGTCAGTACAAGGCCTTTTCAGCTGCCTGGTACATATCTTTGATCGGGGCTTCTTCGCCGGTCCAGAGGGTGAAGGCGATCGCTCCCTGCCGCACCAGCATGCCCAGGCCAGAACAGGTTTTGCAGCCGGCTGCTGAGGCATCTTTTAATAGTTGGGTTTGGGCTGGATTATAAACTAGATCATAAACTAGGAGTTTTTTTGGCAGCGTAATCTGTTTTGCCAGTGGGCTTACCTTAGTTTTTGGCTTCATGCCTACGGGTGTTGTGTTGACCAGAATATCCGCTTGATCAAGCGCTCGCTGCAGCTCTGGGCTGTTAGGCGGCACGCTGCCCCCGCCATTGCCAAAATATGAGTCAATGTAATCGGATAATTTCTTGGCTTTATCAGCCTCAATATCAGAAAGGACTATGGATTTAGCGCCTGATTCCGCCAGCATGACCACCACTGCCCGGCTGGCTCCCCCGGCGCCCAGCACCACCACATTTTTACCTTTGGGGTCGATCTTGGCGTCTTCTTTTAATGATTCAATAAAGCCTGCGCCATCTGTGTTGTAGCCGACCAGCTTCCCTTCCTGATTAATGACGGTGTTGACTGCGCCAATGACCCGAGCTAGTTTAGTGACCTCATCAAGCAAAGGCACAATGGCTTCTTTGTGGGGAATGGTCACATTAAAACCAGCAACATGCAAGGCCCGCAAACCTTTGAGCGCTTCGGCCAGGTCTTCGGGGTTAACCTCAAAGGGAACGTATTCATAATCAAGGCCAAGCTTTTTAAAAGCCGCGTTGTGCATGGCTGGAGAGACAGAATGGCCCAGCGGATAGCCGATTAAACCGGTTACTTTTCTCATCTTAGCCGCAGTATAGCACAGTTGTAAAAACCACGAAAGTGAGATATAATCGGGTCGGATAATTAGGACCAGGTGGAGGAATAATGGAGCCCAAAATCGGGATAATAACCGGCAGTAAATCAGATCTGCCGCTGGTGGAAAAGATCGAAAAGCAGCTCAAGGAGCTCGAGATTGCTTACGATGTTACCGTTGCCTCAGCCCATCGCACCCCCAAAAAAGTAGAAGCTTTTGCCAAGGACGCTGAAGGAAAGTACGAGGTGCTAATTGCGGTTGCCGGCATGGCAGCAGCTTTGCCCGGGGTCGTGGCAGCCCAAACTACTTTGCCAGTAATTGGGGTTCCAGTACATTCGCCAGCTCTTTCAGGCCACGATGCGCTTTTTGCTATTGTCCAGATGCCTTCGGGCGTACCCGTAGCCACTGTGGCCATTGATGGGGCCAAGAATGCTGCCATTTTGGCAGCGCAGATCCTGGCGCTTAAATACCCCCTAATAAAAAGTAAACTCAAAGAATTAAAAACCCGCCTGGCCAAGGGTTAAATAATGCTTGATGTAATACTTGGGATCCTTATTTTCTTATTTCTCATTCTGGGGTTGCGGGAAGGGATCTTCAAATCCCTGGGCAGCGTGGCTGCGGTTTTTTTCTCGCTTTTTCTGGCCAGCAGCGTAGTGGCTTTTCTAGCTAAAGGTTCCCCGCAGTTTAATGACCCAAAATATCTGGGCGCGATCATTGTTTTTCTTGTTGTTTGGGTTTTCTCTTATGTTGTTTTAGATCTGTTACTTACTCTGCTTTTCAAAAAGATCATTACGGTTATTGTTTTAGGGCCGGTGGATAAGGTTGGGTGAGTGATTATCGTTGGGCTTAAGGGTTTATTGATCTGCGGGATCGTGCTTCAGCTGGTGTTAGCTATGCCGATTTCTGACGGTTCACAAAAAGTGATCAAGGAATCATTGTTATCCCGCACATGCATAGCGTTTTACCACTGGGCATATCCCTATGCCCAGAAGCTGGCTCCCAAGATCAACGATCTGATGAAGAACAATCTGGTTGATAAGGCAGGCGAAGAAAACGGGCTTAAACAAGGCGCAGAGGAATTGCAAAAATTGGCTCCTGATAAATTTTTAAATAACGCTGTTGAATATAAAAAGACAGCCCAAGATCAGGAGAAAAAGATCCGTAAGCTTTTAAAGGAGAATAAGCTGCTGCCCGGAACTCCCACGAAAAATGCTGAGGACATCAGATGAAGTACCTGGTGTTGATTGGCGACGGAATGTCCGATCTCCCCTTAAAAGAGCTTAAAGCAAAAACCCCGCTGGAAGTTGCTAAGACCCCTAACATGGATTTTCTGGCGCAGAACGGCACTTGCGGCTGGGTGAAGAACGTGCCCAAAGGCATGCTGCCAGCCTCAGACGTTGCGAACATGAGTATTTTTGGCTATAACCCAAAACAATACTATACCGGTCGCGGTCCTTTGGAAGCCGCCAGCTTAGGCATTAAGCTTGGCAAGGATGAAATTGCTTTTCGCTGTAACCTGGTAACGGTCAAAGATCGGAAAATGAAAGATTTTACTGCTGGGCATATCACTACAGCTGAGGCGAAAAAGATCATGCTGCTGCTGGACAAGAAATTGGGCAGCAAAAAGGTAAAGTTCTTTCCAGGGTTGAGCTATCGGCATTTGTTAGTCATAAAAGATGTAGTTGCAAAGTTTGCTTTGCATAAAATAAAATGCACGCCACCACATGACATTACGGGTAAACCAATTGCTAAGTATTTGCCCCAAGGTACAGGTTCTGACGTTCTACTACAGCTAATGAACGAAAGTGAAGTTGTTTTGCATGGTATGAAAACCAAAGCCACAATGATCTGGCCCTGGAGCCCGGGCAAAACCCCGAGCATGCCGTTATTTAAAAAGAAGTTTGGCAAGCGAGGGGCAATAATTACTGCGGTTCATCTTCTTAAAGGGATTGGGAAAATCTTGGGACTTGAGGTTGTTAATGTTCCGGGTGCGACTGGGTATCTTGATACTAATTATAAGGGCAAGGCCCAATACGCCTTGCGGGCCTTAAAAAAGAATGATATTGCTTTTGTCCATGTGGAAGCGCCGGATGAGGCTGGGCATGAAGGCGATGTGCGCAAAAAGATTAAGGCAATTGAGGATTTTGATAAGTATGTGGCGGGGACGGTATTGTCAGA
>JAHIZU010000198.1 GCA_018814265.1 Candidatus Margulisiibacteriota bacterium
AGACCCGGCAGGTTATTAAGGGCAACCCTGCCAACAAAGAAATATATTACACTAACTCAACCTATTTTAATGTTGCTCATCCCATGAACCCGATCGACCGGGTCAAGCAGGAAGGGCTGTTCCATCCCTTGATCGATGCCGGCGCGTTGACCCATGTCTGGCTAGGGGAATCCCGGCCAAGTGCTGCATCGATCGCCAACTTTGTGATCAAAACGTTCAAAAACACCCAGAACGCGCAGATCGCCTTCTCGCCAGAGTTTACAGCTTGCGCTGACTGCGGCAAGACGAGCCGCGGTTTACATGAGCGCTGCCCAAAGTGCAGTTCAGGCAACATTGAGGGGATAACAAGGATCACGGGTTACTTTTCTCGGATCCCTGGCTGGAACAAAGGCAAGATCGGGGAGTTGCGCGAGCGGCACAGAACGAGCGAACTCTAGCTAGTTTTTAGTCTTCTTCCTGCAGGGTAAGTGTTTTGCCATTTTTTATCAAAACCACGCTGCTCTCTCTGATGTTCATGACACGGTAGCCATTGATCACATCGCCAACATAAACCACCTGATTATTGATGATAGCAGCGCTGAAATTGCCTCTTATTATTCCCTGAAGCTTAAGTGGTTTTTGCGCTTGTCCGTTTCCAGTTGTTATGGTATTGCGGCTTCCGCCGGGTCTAAAGGGGTTTGCGGTCGGGATCTTGAGGATTTTGCTGTCAGTAATGGCGGGTTCTTTTTCTGTTTCTTCACCTGGCATAACGAAAACAGCCAGGGTAAGCTGAACCTCGAGCGCACCCGGCTTTTCCGCCAGCCGGCGCAAGAGTAGATTTTCAATGATTATTTGCTGTGGTAGTTTGTCAAGCTGGGTTAAATAGGTGTTGAGCTTACTAAAAGTGGTAATGAACTGCAGTTCAATCGGGATCTTATTGTAGCGGCCTTCTTTTTGGGCTGATTTAGGCTCAACCAAGGTGTAATCAAGCCCCAGGCCTTGGCCGGTCTGCGTTAACAGCTGATTAATGATCCGCGGCAGGTCGCTTTCTGACGGGATCTTAAGGGTCAGGTTTTCCAGTTCTTTTTCCAGCTCAGCTGCGCCGGTTGATCCGGTTTTTAAGGAAACTTTTTCACCCAAAATGGAGCTCATTTGTAACTCAACATTCTCCAAAGAGCGTTGCAAATTGCTGATGCCTTGACGCTTGGGAGCGACTAAAGCACGATAAGACATAAAGGCCAAAACCAGGATCACCAACAGGGCGATCAGTTTGATTATTTTTTCTTTGTTGCTCATCTTATATTAAATCTCATCTTAAAAATGATCGTGTCGCCGATCTTTCTGATGCTAAGTAATTTGCTTTGCGAAAAATAGGCAGATTCTTCAACCCTTTTGTGAAAGTTGGAGGCGGCCTGAGGATCTAGGCTTTCACCGGACAGCTCAACGCTTCTGTTAACCTTGTTAAAATCCAAAAAGGCCAGGGTGACTCCCTGCGGCATGAGCGAATTGATGCGAGCCAGAAGAAGTTTTACGTCAATTTCTTTTTTGGTGATGTCTTCAAAGGCCAGTTTTCGGTCGCGAAATTTGGTCAGGCGGTCTAATTTAATTTTATTGGCATCAAGCTCGTTCTTGGTTTTTTCCATTGAGCGGACGAGAAAAAAGTTAAGGCCGATGATCAGTGCCAGCAAAACAACAAAGGCGGCAACTACAGCAGCGGTTGGGATCTGGATGCGATCCAGGATCTGTTGTAATTTATGGGTAGTTTTATTTTTATCTGTTTTATTTTGCTCGATCTTTAAGAGGTTAATTTCCATGCCTTTACTTAAGGCCAGGCCGATAGCCAGCGGCAGGTGGGGCAGGTCCCGCGTAAACTGAATGGGATCGATAGTTTGGTCGACACTAAGGGACAAGGAAGGGTCCACCATGCTGACCGGGATACCCAGATGCTGGTTAAGCAATTCTTTTAGGTTTTTCAGCCGGATCGATCCGCCGGCCACAAAGATATGGGAGATCGTCCCCCCGCCAAAGTGTTCGCGAAAATAATTCAGGGAGGCGGAGATCTCAGCCTGCAGCTTTTCTACGCTAGCGAGCATGATTTGCCGGACATCAGCCAGGGAGATGCCCTCGGGCGTGCTGGAGGTTTCGCCCTCATCCGGTATGCCGTGTTTGACCTTTAAAACTTCCGCGTTAGGAAAATCCAGCTTCAGGTTTTGGGCCAGGGATTCTGTGATGGTAGCGCCGGCAATGGTGATCTCGCGCGTAAACTGCAGCGTATTATTTTGAAAAATATCAAAGTTAGAGGAGCTTTCGCCGATATTGACCAGCGCGACCAGGTCATCCTTGGAAACCTGCGGCGATTGCTTGATTATCTGCAGAATGGCAAAGGGCGCGATCGTTACCCCAATACATTTTAAGCCTGCCTGTTCAAGAATGGCAACCCGGTCTTTTAAGGACTCTTCGTTAACCGTGACTACCAGGAGCTCTTGTTTACCTCCCTGGCTTTCTGATTTGCCCAGGAGATAGTAGTCCAGCACCGCGGAGCTGATGGGATAGTTGAGATCATTTTTTATCTCAAACTTGACTGCTTCAGTTAGTTCTGATGCTGGCATGGGGGGCAGGACGATGCGCCGGACCTGGACCTTGGGGCCGGAGATGTTGGTAAAGGCCTCATTGTCTTCAAACCCAAAGTCTTTACGCGCTGAGGCAATAGCGTGGGCCTGGGCCTGGGCATTGGTCTCGTTTTCCAGCTTGATCAAGACCTCAACCATGGCGTATCTGGAAAGAATTAAGCCTTTGGGGCTTTCTTTCAGCTCTACGATCTTGATAAGTTTTTCGCCGATGTCTACGCCAATCATGTAAGACTCCTGACTTTGAATATTATAGAAATATAGGGGATTTGTCAAATAAATAAACTAGAGGCATCTTGTTTCTTAGTTTAAGAATATCAGAAGACCAGATTGTCAGAACTGGAGAATCAGAGTATCAGGTTATCAGATATTCTGATTTTCTGTTAATCCGGCTCTGGTCTTCCGATACTCTGATATTCTCCAGTTACAGTTCCTTCCAGGAATCTTCGGCCAACGAGTAACCAACATCCAGGCCGGGGGGAAGGACATCCGGCAGATAGCTTGGGTCATAGGTAATGCTTGAATTGTTTCCTATGGTGTTGTCAGCGCTAAATCCGCCAGTCTGGATGCTGCCGGAAAAAACAACATTATTGCTTAATGTCAGCTGACCGGAAAAGATAAAGCCGGTGATTGTAACATTGTTATTAATATCAACTATGCTTGGAGTCAGGATGATTATTTCAGTGCCTACAACGTTGTTGTGAAGGGTTACCTGGTTGGTGGCAAAGAGGGTTGTATCTGCTGCGATAGTGCAATTGTTATTAATATCAAGAACATTCTGGCAGATCAAAAGTATATTGCTGCCGATCGCCGTGCTGTTATCAATAGTAATATTATTGCCAGCCACCAGGCTCCCCGGCCCAATTATAGTGCCGTCGATGTTAATATCATTGCTGGCATAGATCGTGCCCCCGGCCAGATTTAAAGTCCCAGAATAATTGTAATTAACCGTGCCGCTGGCCAGCGCTGTGGCAATTTCATTGTCGTAGAAGGTTGTATCCAGGGTTGGCGGGGTGGGCAGGGGATCAGGCGGCGTGCCGGGAATCCAGCTTCCCCCGCCGGTAACAGAATGGCCTTCGGTGGTAACTACCACGCCGTCAACAACCTCAGCATTATTTTTAATTTCCACGTCACCGTCAACGAAGATATCGCCGGAAATAGTAGTGTTATTGCCCAGGGAAAGATCCTGGATGCTGTAAACCGCGTAGTCAAAAGCATCAGAATATTGTTGATAGCGGATTTGCAGCGATCTGGTCCGTCCTTGATAGCTCCCTTCAGCAGTAATTATAACGTCACCATTTGGCGCGTCCGCGACCCGCATGGTATAACTTCCGCCGCCAAAGCTTTCCGTGCTGCCGCTGGTGCGCCACGAGCTGCCAATGCCAGTGTTAAAATTCCAGATAGCTTTTTCCAAGCCTGCTTCGGCAATGTAGAAAGCTTTATCATTCTTTATGAGATAGCCAGCACTTTTAATGCTGGTTGAGGTCAAGAAGGCGATGCTGCCCACGATAGCGGCTAAACCAATGATTAAAATAAAGACTATCAGGAGGTTGCCTTTTTTCATGGCTTATCTCCAGCCCTCACCCCGACTTCTTGTTCAAGGTCTATTTTTTCTTTAAGACCCCTCTCCCAGAGGGAGAGGGGTAGGGTTTGTGGTTGAAGTTTACTTATATGCTCTTTTATCTTTCGTAAAACTATTTCAGGATATTTTTCAATATCTTGATTGCGAATACGAATTGGGGTGATGTCTTCGGCCCCAATCTCTTCGTCTCTTAATCCATCATAATCTTTTTGCTTATCATGGATTTTGCCATCTAATTCAACACCAAATCTATATTCATGACAATAAAAATCAACAACGAATCCTTCAATAACATGCTGCCTTCTAAATTTAAGCCCCATAAATTTTCTGTTTCGCAAAAGCTCCCAAACTTGCTCCTCATAAGGGGTTTGGTCCACCCTCAACATTCTAGCAAACTCCCTTTTCCTATAATCCATTCTCATGTTTTTGTCCACTCAACCGTCCCTCTCCCACTGGGAGAGGGACCATAAAACCATAAGTAATCTTTTAACTGCCTATCAGGGTGAGGGCAGTGAGCCCCTTTACTCATTTCTAATCCTTGCCTTTGATTCTACGGTAGTTGTTTCTCCTTGTCTACTTAAAGTAACTGTAACTGTGACCAGGCTTGGATTGGGATTTGTATTATAAGCAAAACTCAAAGATGTGACATTGTTAGCTATTCCCCGACTTGTGCTGCCAATGGTGCGCCGCAGATTTTGATTGGCAAGGGCGTAGCTAACGGTTTCATTGGCATCTCTGGTGGTGCTGCCATCCAGATCCTTCCACCAGAAGGTAATAGTGCTTGCTTCAGCGCTGGTGACTTCCAGGCATTCCCTGATCTCTTTGGTCATAGTCTCAACTGCCCTGTGCCCGTCCCAAAAAATGTCTGACTGGCTGATCTGCTGATTAAAAACCCGCATACTTACTATGTAGGCGGAAACAACCACGCCGATCACCATAAGCGACAGGCTGGTTGCCAGAACAAATTCTAGTATTGTAAAACCCTTAGAAATTCGCAATATAGGTTTCAAAGGAAACAATCTCCTCCACGCCCCCGGAAGGGGTCCAGTAAACAAGAACCACAACCTTCTTTAGGTCAGCGTTTGGCGTGGTTACAATAACTTCCCTTTGAAAGGCAGGGAAGCTGGAAACAGCTGCCTTGGCCTCAGAAGCAATGCCGGCATAGGCCAGGCTTCGGATCTCTTCCATTTTTGTCTGGGCCAGATTTATGGCCATGATATCTGAATGCGACTCAGAGGAGACAGCCAGGGTACTGCTTAGAGCGTTAAGGAGCGGGATAAGCGCCAGCAGGATAAAGCTGATGGTGATGATCAGCTCAAAAAGAGTGAAGCCCACTCTTAGTTGAAACAACTTAGGTGGGCTTCCCCCTGTGTAACTCATTTACTGAGTTAGGTAATTACTGAATTTGGCCGTTCGTGACTATAATCGGTGAGCCAGCTGTGGTATCGGCTTCACCAGTATTATTAATAGTAACGACACCGCTGCCGCCTGAGCCGATTGAGTAAACAACATAATAGCTGCCGTTAGCAGATATTTTGTATTCGTATAAGGTAGTTGTGGTTGCCCCGAACGGATCATAGATATTTGATTCAAGGACCGGGTTGCTGACGCCCAGCAAGATGGTTTGGGCCTGGTTAGCGTCGTCCGCTGGATAAGAGTTATTATTGATATAATAATCTTCCATAGCCAGCTTCATAACCCTAAGGTCGCCTTGGGCGCGTGCTACCTTAGCCTGGTCCTGCACTGCCCGGAAACTAGGGATCGCGATACCAACCAACAGAGCAATAACAGCCATAACAATCAGGAGCTCGATAATCGTGAATCCTCTTCTTTTCATTCTGAAACCCCCCCCTTTAATAAAATATGAGCAACTTTAGCAATTCCCTGTAATGTTGTCAAGGGCTTTTTTAAGTTGCGCCTAGATTAAGTTGTTGCATCTTAATTAGACTTGTTGTAGGATATGGACATCTTAAAAATAGGAGGGTTTAGTTATGATTAGTCCCGAATATGTTCACGCGATATTTATCAGTTTGACGATTTCCAGCTTGGTTTTAGCGGTCGCCATTGCCTTCAGGTTTTATTTGTTAAAGAACACAAGTCCCTGGCTGTTTATTTCTGGCGGTTTGCTTTTTTACGCCGTGTTGAGAGTTACTGTTCTAATTGAATATATGATGGTTAACCCAAGTGTTACCATGAATAAGGCAACTTTTGAGATTGTTGGCTTTGTCTTTACCTTTGTAATGTTGTTGGGTATATTTTATCTGACCGAGTCAAAAGCAGCGAAAAAGTAAAACTTAAAACCAGCCGCCTGGCTGGAAAGCCGCTTTTTTATTGCTTGCCGTTGCTTATGTAGATGGGGCTGCCGGTCGTGACCTCTACCTCACCGGTATCATTAATGGTCATGACCCCAATGCCGCCTGAGCCGATTGAGTAAACAACATAATAATTGCCATTAGCGGATATTTTAGATGTGAACACTGGATCAGCAATGCCCGGTAGTATGGTTTGAGCCTGATTAACATCGTCTGCGGGAAAAGCGTCGTTGTCTTTCCCTGGTCGCGTATTGCCCGGACGCTGGGGATCGCGATACTGACCAGCAGGACGATAACAGAGATCACAATTAGTAGCTCTTATGATAGTAAAGGCTCTTTTTTTATTTAAAATTATTCCTCAAAGTTTTGTCTTCATTTTGACTAAGCTTTTTGTTGTTGTCAAGGTTTTTTGAGTTCCTTAGCAATAAGTGTGCCATAATAAAATTACCTTCGACCGAGGTGGGTTTTGGGTCTCAATGGAT
>JAHIZU010000199.1 GCA_018814265.1 Candidatus Margulisiibacteriota bacterium
AGATCGGGGCAGAAGAATTATTTTGATCTAACTCCAGAGCTTTTTGAGCTGTCTTGTGGGCCAGTTTTAACTCCTTTAATTTATAGTAGCTCCAAGCCAAATTGGTTAGCGCGTCAATAGCTAACCCTTGACCGGGCTTTAGTTCCAGCACCTGCCTATATTCAGCCACGGCTTCTTTTAAGCGTTTAATTTCGCGGTAATTCTCTGCCAGGAGGTAGTGAAAAATACCGTCTTCTGGATTCTGCTCAACCATGCGCTCAAGTAAGGCAATATTTCTGATCTTTTTAGCCTCCATATCAGCTTCGTTTTTAAAATTTCCCCAGTGATAAATAGGAACCTTACTGATCAGCTGCCACTCCGACGGCGCTTGACCATTAGCCTCATAAAGTTGTTCATTTATCGGCCGTTCAAAATGAAAACCCGCGCCATTCTTAAAAACCTTCCGTTTCAGATAATAAGAATTGACTTTAAAAGTGGACATCGGACACTCACAGATCTGCAGCATAAAAGAATCAGCTTTTGTCTCGGCCAAACCGTCCTTAAGCTTGGCAAAATCGTCAGGTTTGAGGTATTCATCCGCATCGATCCAAATGATCCAATCTCCAGTCGCGTGCTTTAGGGACTCGTTGCGGGCGGCAGAAAAATCATTGACCCAGGAGAAATAATAAACCCTGGCGCCGCAGCTCTTGGCATATTCAACAGTCCCGTCAGTTGAACCAGTGTCAACCAAAATGACTTCATCAACGCTTTTGACCAGATCAGGCAAGGTCATTCTAAGCATTGCCTCTTCATTCTTTACGATCATGCAGGCAGAGAGTTTCATTTTAGTTTTCTCCAATTAAAACAGAAATAACCGGTTTTTTGATCTTTCTATCCAGCGCCCATTGCGTTTTCTGTCGGTCGCCAATCAAGCGTTCTAGCCAGCGGCCAATGGCTTTTTTGTGGATCTTAAGCGATCGATCAGACTTTTTAAGATAGCCGGTAAGCTTCTCCAGCTTGATCAAACATTCTTTTTTATCGCTTTCTATACTCTGCATTTCATATTCAAGATTAGCTTTTTCAGACAGAAAATCTCCTTTGATCTTAAAACACTGTTCCAGAACCATTTCTTCCAGCCTCTGCGCGGTGTAATACTCGGTCTTGCCCCAGCGCTCAGCCTGAAGCACAAGCTGCTTGCGGATTTCTTCTAAAACTCTTTTCTGCCCGTTTTTTCTTTTAGATGATCCTGCCATGGCTTACCCCACAATCTCCAACAGGGCCTTGGAATAGGCCCAATCCTGCCGCAATTTATTATCGATCTCGCCTAAAGCTTCTTCCCTGACCTCACTCTGGATCTGCACCTGCTCTTCCAATGAGACCCCGATCAGGGAACAGAGTGATTTAATGGCTGAAAATTTAACATGGGACATAAACCTTTCTAAAAGCAGGTTATGGGACCTTGACTCTCTAAAATATTTGCGGTATGACTCCTCAATTACGGCAGCGTTAAGTCCCAGGAATGAAGCCATCTTGAAGCCCCTGCCGCTCACCCGACCAGCACTTTTATCACTCAAGGAAACGCTAGAAGAAAGCACAGCCAGATCTTCATCGCCTAAGGTAGCAACAGAAACATCGCCTGGCTTTGCCTGAACCGCTCCATTATCGACATTCTGATTGGCAGTCACCTGAGTTGTCTGGGCCGCGGCATTAGATTGCTGGACCCACTGGACATTGTTCAGAGAAGGATCTTGCTTGGCAACCTGTTCCTGCTGCTGTTGCTGCTGTTGTCGTTCCTCAGCAGCTTGGGGTTTAAACCTAGCAGCATAGAGCTTATCATGCGGAACATCTGCGCTTAATTGAAATGACATAATACACCCTTCCTCTACTATAATTATCGTATTAAGTGGGGAAAAACTTGCATTTACTGGCGTTTTTTACGTTGTTGGTTGGTGCGATTATTTTTACGTTTAAAATTGCTCAGGGCGATCATCCGAGAAGCCTCTTCTTGAGAGATTTTTTCGTTTGCGGCC